>JBHLND010000217.1:0-5159 GCA_048937485.1 Promethearchaeota archaeon | reverse complement strand
TCAGAGAATCACGAAGAAGGTAAGTGACTATGTAGGATCCAAACCAATGAAGTCAATTCTAGATGGCACTCGGATGAATATTGAGAAGCAGTTTCCACGTGCGTCCTATGATATTGAATGGGAATCACTCAAAGCCTAGCAATAATGCGTGATAGATAACATAAGAGAAACAAACTTATCGGGTAATCCTAGATGCTAAAGAGGTAGTTAGTGGAGAGACTGGACCAGTGACGAAACTCATCACCAACCTCACGTTGCTGTTTCTAGTGAGCGCACTTGCGGTTTCTGTGATGGCGTTCTACCTCTGGGTTATGGAAAATATAGCGTTGCTTGGGAGCATTACAATAGTGGTATCTCCCTTGACAGCCATTCTCGTGGGGCTCATTGGGCTCCATCTATTTGGAAGGGAAGACTTCACCAAAGAAGACAGATTTCACACAATGTATTTGCTGCTTGCGCTAGGACTGGTTGTTTATTCAGTGGCGGACATTGCTGTCGGATTGATCAGTTATATGCAAGAAAGCGAAACCTTCTATTTCCTCATCAGTTTAACACAGTTTCCAGGGATTCTTCTATGGGCAATCGGAGTACTAGGATACTTTCGCACATCGAATGTAGTCCTCATGAAGCTGAATGACCGCAGCCTTGTTGGTATAGTTATTGTGGTACCGATTATCGCGGTCGCCTCCCTTGTCACTGTGGTTATGCTTCAAAACCCCGCAAGAAGTCTAATTGAAGTCCTTACTACTGCGCCTGTGGCTATCGCCATTGGAGTGATTATGGTAGCACTGCTGCTTGTGGCTATAGCATACCGAGGGGGAAGGCTTTCTCGACCCCTTGGCTTAGCCACCATAGGTTTGTTGCTAATCTTCCTTAGAGCTGCATTATGGTGTTGCAGCGGATATTCGCCGGTAGAACCTCTTGGTCAGGCAATGAGCGTGGTTGCGTATCTTCTGATCGGGGCATCTTTGGCATCAGCTAAGACAATGGAGGAGTCCTAGAAATCAGTCCTTGTCCCCTTCAGCCTCTTCCTTGATCATTTTCTCGATGTGTGCATGCATATGCTTGGGAATGGATGACGGGTCCTCCTTGTATCTCTCCTTCAAAGCCTTTATCATCTGAGGAGAGGGTCTTCCGGAACCAACTGGACCCTGTTGCATGGTTCCACTTCTTGCTAGCTCATCATCTTTTGGTTTGTCTTTCTTATCGCCTTCTCCATCAGCTTCTATCATTTCTCTTAGCATCTCACGCATCTGCGGGGGTATTGAGTCAGGGTCGGATTTGAGCCGCTCTCTTATTCTCTCGATCATTTCAGGGGTAGGTTCCAATTCTCCTACAGGCATTCCACCATGGCTGCCCATTCCTTGCATTCCACTCTGCATCCCGCCCATCATACCTCCAGACATGCCGCCATGCATGGCGCCAGGCATCATAGGCCTGACTTCATCGCCACCAGTTTTTGCAACTTCTTCAGCTGCTACAGTGGCAACTTCCTCGGTCAACTCCTCGATTCCTTGATGAGCATAGTATGTGTCATACAAAGCCTTGAAGGTACCATTTAATGCGAGCAATTCCTCGTGGCTTCCTTCCTCAATTATCTCTCCATGGTCGAACACTATAATTCTCGAGGCATTCGCAATAGTTGTCAATCTATGGGCAATTACGACTGTGGTTCTGTTTGCGAAAAGCTGTGCTTGAGCGTCTTGAACCAAGGATTCACTATAGGCATCAAGACGACTTGTTGCCTCATCCAGTATCAGAATCCGTGGGTCGGCCAGCATTGTTCGAGCGATTGTAATCATTTGCCTTTGGCCTGCACTAAGATTCTTTCCGTTCTCAATGACCTTTGTGTCATACCCATCTGCAAGAACCTCAATGAATTCATTTGCCCCAATGATTTTGCATAAGCCTATAATTTCCTCATCAGTGGCTGTAGGCTTACCATACCGAATATTCTCCATAATTGTGTCATCGAACAGGTAGGGTTCTTGGGGAATGAGGGAAACTGTGTCATGGAGTGATTTCAAGGTAATGTCTCTAATATCCTGTTCACCGATGAGCACTCGACCTTCCTGCGGATCGTAGAACCTGTTTATCAAGGCAGCAAGAGTAGTCTTCCCTGCGCCAGTGTGCCCCACAACTGCAACCATTTCACCGGGGTTTATTGTGAAGTTGACACCCTTCAAGACTGGCGTGTCCGGAACGTATTCAAAGGTAAGATTCTCGAATGTGATGCCGTCACTTCTATCCCAAATTGCAATTGCATCAGGAGCATCATCAATCGCGCGTTTTGAATCGAGGACATCAGATATCCTATCCATTGCAGCCATGGACGCTTGCACCTGCGAGGCCATCATTGACAGAGAGAGTAAAGGCCACATAAAGCGTGATATTAGCATCACTCCGAGGAACACTTCTCCAATAGTAAGAAGAGGAAGGGTTCCTACTGCCATAGAACCACCAACAAAGAGAATCGCAGCAGTTGCAAACTGGCCCAATGATCTGACAAGTGGCTGCATGGCGCTCATTAGTATCATGAAACGTAGTCCGAATTTGTATGACCTCTGGTTGAGATCCATCATTTCTTCGGCTAATTCCTTCTCTCGATTGAATGCCTTCGCAATGTGAATTCCTCCAAGGTTCTCTGCTATCTGCCCGGAAACCTTCCCAGAGGCTCTCTGAGATGCCAACATAATCCTTTGTCCAACCGTTCCGAATAACACAGCGATTAGGGCCACACCTGGGATTACTACCAAAGCGGTCAGAGCTAGCAACTCAGATGTGAACCAAAGAATCACGAACGTTGACACAAGCATCAGTGCTTGGCTTGCAAAGCTGATTAGCACCTGAATCCCTGTTCCTAAAGCCACTGTATCAGAGGCCACACGTGAAGTTACGTTACCGCTTTGTTCAGCCTTGTGATAGGAAAGATCAGATCTAACGAGATTGGCATACACATCCTCTTGGATGTTTTGAACAAACCCTGCTTGTGCTCCAGCGAGAATCCAGGTGTTGACGCTGGATAGAATCCAACTCGTGATCCTGAGGAAGATGTAGAGCATAATCAGGAATACCAACGCATCAAATGAAGGAGAAGCAGTAACATTGGGATCAATAGCATCTATCCCTGCGGTTATGACGAGAGGATCGATTACAGATACTATTGTAGCAATGAGTGAGAGCGCAGCTCCAATTGCCACTATTCTTCTGAAACGACCTAGATAGTGCACCATGCGTCCAAGTAGAACTCGAATTGGGCGGCTCCGCTTCTCTCTTGCCATAGCCAATCTTCTTGGACCGCCATGTCCATGCATACCCACTACGGAGCACCTCCCTTGATCGGAACACTTGCAAGGAGTTTACCTGCTCCAGGAAGTCTCTCGAAAATTCGTCGATACACATCAGAGGATGCCAAGAGTTCATCATGACAGCCTGCTGCAACTAGTTTGCCTTTGTCTACAATGATAACAAGGTCTGACTCAATTAGGGTTCGCAGACGCTGAGTCACAGTGATGCTAGTTCGTCCAACCATAACTTCATCGAGGGCCTTCCTCATGAGAAACTCTGTCTGTGCATCGACAGCACTAACTGAGTCGTCGAGAAGCAGAATCTTTGGGTCTTGAATCAATGCACGTGCAATCGCGAGACGTTGTCTTTGCCCTCCAGATAATGTCATACCCCTCTCGCCCACCATTGACTCATAGCCCTCCGGCAATTCAACAATGAACTCTTCAGCTTGAGCCCGCTTCGCGGCCTCGATAACTTCTTCGTCGGTTGCATTATCTCGTCCAAAAGCAATATTGTCTCGGACGCTCATGCGGAACAGGAAGATATCTTGTTCTACCAGACCAACCATATCCCGAACATGTTCAGTCGTAACATTCCTCAGATTCACTCCATCAACCTTCACTGAACCTTTAGTTGGGTCATAAAGCCGAAGGAGGAGCTTCAAGATAGTGCTCTTTCCGCCACCCGGGCCACCAATCAAAGCAACCCTTGAGCCACCTGGTATGGTTATGCTGAAATCTTTGAGTGCGTAGTGATCATTATTCCCGTTTTCTGAGCTGTACTTGAAACTAACATTGTCAAAGACAATGTCACCTAGCCAGTTTATATCACTGACTTCCAAGTCTGGCTCTTTCATGGGATCTACCCAGTTAAGAATGTCCACGATTCGTTGGGCATTGACATATCCGCCGCGCATCATTAGGAGCATCATTGGCATGTGGTAATTAAGACCCTCAAGGGCAAGTAGTAATCCAAGAACCTCGATCATTGCTCCCTGAGTAAGCACTCCTGCAAGAACTGCATATCCAGCATATGCCAGTGCAAGAGTGGTCATTCCAGTGAGTACTAGAGCAGGAATGTAGAAAGCCGCCAACTGACCTTCGCGTGCCACCATTTTCTCATAGGCTTTGCTGGCGTTGCGGAATTTTGCCTGCTCTCTCTCTTCGGCGCCGAAAGCTCGAACAACTTCTATACCCTGGAACACTCCCTGAGAAATTGAGGTGATTTGTTCCATATCCTCCGCTCTTTGTCTTCGAATAGGTTCTACGGCATTGGCATATCTATATGCAAAAGCCAAGTAAATGGGAGCTCCGATCATAAAGATAAGCGTCAGTACTGGGATAGGGTACCCAAAGAAACTGAAGATGCCTGTTAGGCCAGGAGTCTGATCGACAAATACTAGAAAGATGCCAGTGATGATGAAGGAGGTCAAACTCCCTAGGAGATTGCGCAGAGCTGGATTCAAAGACATGCGGACCCAGCCAATATCCTGCCTTGCAACGGAGAGTAGGCGTTTGCTGTCAACCTCATCATGAAAGGTCATGCTGTACTCTTGAAGCGCCTCGAAGAAGCTCTGCCTAGCATCACGTTCCCATGTTAGTGTAACGATTGCCCAGACGTAGCCAACCACGAAGTAAAGCATCATGTATATCAGCCCAAAAGCCACAATTAGCCAAATCAAGAACATGAACTGACTGCTAATTCCGCCAATGGCCAACTCGTCGACAGCCATTCCAATAATGACGGGTGGTAATGTAACAAGTAGCGTTGAAATCACTGTTAGTAGTACAGCAAAAGCAATCGAACCCCTGTGTTTGATGAGCCCTCCAAACATGTAGCGAGCGGCCTCTCCTCGAGAAGCACCGTTGCCG
>JBHLND010000216.1:0-5172 GCA_048937485.1 Promethearchaeota archaeon | reverse complement strand
CGGCCCCAATCTTGAGTCACTACTTAGTGCAATGGGAAGTGGTATTGTTGATAAATCACTCCATAGTGAGAAGACACACCTGCATGTCGATGTTGGTGGAGGAACCAGCAACCTTGCAGTTGCGGCAGGCGGTCAGGTTCTTAGCACATCATGCATCAATGTTGGCGGTCGTTTGCTTGGGATTGACAAGGACTTCAAGATATGGAGAATTGATGGCCCTACTCAATTTCTCATGAATGAACTAGGAATGTCCTATCAGATTGGTGACGCTATCGCTGAAGATGATGCAAGGACCATTGCTCGAGAGTATGCAAAAGCGTTGGTTGAAGTGATGAAGGGGCCAGCAACAAGCGCTGTGGCCAGAGAGCTAATGATGACGGATGATCTGGATTTCTCAATGCCAATAGATGTTTGCTCTTTCTCTGGCGGAGTTTCGGAAATGTTCTACGGTAGCGATGAAACCTTCGATGACATAGGAGTAATGCTAGCGGAAGAAATCAAAGCATTAGTTGAAGAAGAAGGCCTAACAGTTGTTGAGCCTGAGAATAAGATTCGAGCTACAGTCATCGGTGCAGGAGCATTCTCTCTCTCAGTATCAGGATCCACAACTTTCTTCGATGAAAGTATTGAACTTCCACTGGCTAACATTCCTGTTCTTCCTGTTAACTGGGGAAACAAGGAATTCACCCCCGAGGGCTTGGTAGAGGGGATTCAAAGATCCTTCACAACATTTGATGTGGTTGAAGGAGAGGATATTGTAGCTCTCTACTTCAGGAACTATGTCGTTTCAAGAGTCTATACGGGTGACCAATGGCTACCGGTGTTCGCTAAGGCGATTGAGGAAGCTTTACCAAATTCCATATCCAACAACAAACTAATTCTCCTAATCTTTGGCTATGACGTGGCCAAGAGGCTAGGACTCGTCATACGAGATGAGACTTCCATTAAGCGCAACACTCTGATTCTAGATGAATTACAATTGGAAGCAGGTGACTGGATTGATATCGGAGCACCTCTCAAGGACACTCAGGCTTTCCCTGTTACTGTGAAGAGCCTAGTGTTTAATGAGAACAAGGAATACTCGTAGGTAGAATCGCAATGACTGATACTGATGCCAATCGTCTGAAGTGGAGAATCATTGAAACCGTGAGTGATTTCCTCAAGGAGCATTTCAGTGAAGAGGCAGTAACTCTCGAAGAGAAATTCACTAAGCAGTATGAATCATTGATTCAGCAGCACGAGTCAGAAGCAGTTTCGGACATCACCAGTCTTCACATTCTCATAAGGGAATTCAAACCTGCTTTGGGCAACATCCTCGAGCCTGGCGCCCATTTTGATAGACTAATGGGTCTGGTGAGCGCAATTCTTAACGCTGCATTGTCAAATGCTGAACACCAGAATCTGGAAGCGACTTTGAAGGCTCAAGAGGCCACCAAACCTAGACCGGCATCAACGGGCATTGTAGTTCCCAACTATGACAGGTCTGACAACTTGGAGCTTTTGAGTGTGGGAATCGATATTGGCTCCTCAACCTCCCATCTTGTCTTTTCACGGCTCTATTTGAATAGGGAAAGAAGCTTCCTCAATCCTACGAATCGTTTCGTGCTCGTCGATAGAGAGATTGTCTACGAGAGTGACATTATTTTCACTCCGCTTGTTGATCGTTTTACCATCGACATTGAATCGATTATCAGATTCTGTGAAGAAGAATACAGGAAGGCCGGAATCACATTCGAGATGGTGGAATCTGGGGCTGTGATTGTGACTGGTGAAGCCGCTAAGAAACAGAATGCAGAAGAGATTGTCCGACGCCTGTCCTCCAAATCTGGGAAGTTCGTCAGTGCGGCAGCTGGGCCCAATTATGAGAGTGTCCTTGGTGCAATGGGTAGTGGTATTGTCGATCTATCCCGAGAAACAAAGCGGACGATAATGAATGTCGACATAGGCGGAGGAACGAGCAATATCGCTATAGCGTCTAATGGAGAAATTCTAAGCACTGCTTGCATCAATGTAGGTGGACGGTTGTTGGGGATAGACAAAGACTTCAAGATATGGCGAATTGATGAGCCAACCAACTTACTCATGCAAGAACTAGGCATGGATTACAAGCTTGATGATTTCATCCCCGAGGAAGATGCCAGATCAATCGCTCGTGAGTATGCAAAGGCATTGATCGAGGTGATGAGAGGCCATGCTAAAAGTCACATCGCCAAGGAGTTGATGATGACCGGTAATCTGGATTTCTCAATCGAAGTGGATGAGTATTCGTTCTCAGGCGGTATCGCGGAGATCTACTACGGTGGCAAAGAAACCTTTGATGACATAGGCCGGTTGCTTGCAGAGGAACTCAAGATTCTGGTTAAAGGAATTGGCCTGCGTTTTATCGAACCTGCGAATAAAATCAGGGCCACGGTCATTGGCGCTGGTGCATTCACTTTGTCTGTATCTGGTTCCACTTGCTATTTTGACAAGAGCATCCAGTTTCCCATTACCAATGTTCCCGTTCTTCCGATTAATGTGACCACTGAGAATTATCGTCCAGGGAAAGTTGAGGAAGAAGTCGCGCGAGCTCTCACCAAGTATGACTTGCAGGAGGGAGAAGAGGTTGTTGCTCTGTATTTCAAGGACTCACTGTATCGGTCATACTCATGGCTTCAAGAATTCGTCAAAGCTATTGAGAATGCACTTCCAAAAACAATTGCAAACAAGATGATGGTAATTCTTCTTTTTGAAAGTGATATTGGAAAGATGGTCGGACTGGCAACCCGCCAGGAAACATCAATTCAACGCAATCTCATTAGCTTGGATGAGCTGTTCCTAGAAGACGGGGATTGGATTGATATTGGTACGCCTCTTCAATCAGGTCAGGTCTTTCCAGTTGCCGTTAAGAGTCTGGTCTTCAATGAGAACAAGATCTATTCAGCGAATAAATGAGTCCCTCAGAATCTAGTTTCTCACACCCAAAATGACAACATCTTCCAATGCCTGAATGCCTCTCATCTGATTTGCTTCCATCGAAATGAATTGATTCTCAGCCAGTTCGACCTCCCTATCCCCTGAAGTTATAATTGCCTTACCCTTCAGTACCAAGAAGAACGCCGAGTGATTTGCCACATGAGGCGGAATCCTTCCACCTTGACCAAGAGAGATACGCAGGATAGAATATCCATCTCGCTCTGCCAAAGCTTTCTTGTTTGGGCCCTTTGGGAAAACTAGGTTCTCAAATATATCGCCGCTTATCATTGCAATTCACTTTTCAGTGGTTAACTCTCAAGTATATAAACAATAGTTAATAACCATAATTCGCTCGTTTTGTATGCGTCAGCTAACTCACATGAATGGAAATCTTCTTCCGAAAACTAAACTCGTCAACTTCGCCGCAATGCTGGCCGATAGAATATGGTATTTAAGACCTACCTCAGTCTTAATAATCTAATTTGAAGATTCTTGACTACTCGCGGCTCAAAGGCAAGGAATTCACTGGACTATCAACATTCCAAGTACTTACCTACTTTCGAAGAAGTATAGTGTATGCTTTCTTATCCATCTACCTCAAATCTCTCGGTCTTTCAACCACAGAAGTCACCTTAATGGCAACAGTTGGAATGATAGCCAATGCGTCGACTCAGTCATTTCTTTGGGGGAATCTGCTAGACAAATACCGCCGGCCAGTGGAATTTGTTGCGATTGGAGAAATGCTTGCTGGAATTGGTCACATACTAATGGTCTTTGGATACATGTTTTTCCTCGGACTGAACCAGTTCGTTATTGCTGGCTATGTCATAATACTTAGTCTCGGTGTCATTGAAGTCTTTTGGAGTATGTCCAATGTAGGATGGTCTACATTGATCTCGAAGCTGACTGAGATTGATGAGAGAAAGAAGATTATGGGTCAGTTCTCAATCATTGGAGGATTTGGAGGACTAGGCGGTGCTTATTTAGGGGGGCTGCTCTACGACTACGGTGCAGGATTTGCCAATGGTAGCATTTTCAATGTTGCAGCATTTGTGATGATGTTATCCAGCTTCATTGTCTACTTCTCAATTAAGCTTGGAAATGAGAAGAATCATTTTGAATCTGACGAGGAGGCGCCATCAGATGAATATTCTCTAAAAGATCTTCCATCTCCACTACGTATTGGATACCTAATCTTCATCGTAGCGTTAGTTTTCATCAACTTCGGGAGAAACTCAATTGCAATCATAACATCTCTCTTTCTCGCTGATCCGTCCGCGTTTGGCGCAACAGGAGAGGAGATCGCGCTCTACAGCAATGTTGGCAGTATCGCATCAATGCTAGCAGGCTTCCTTATTGGCTCAGCAATTTCAAAGGCTGATGACAACAAGGTCATGATGTTTGGAATTTTCCTATCTCTAGTCGCTATCTCATGGCTCATTATTACGCCCACTTTTGCATTAGCTCTCATCACATCATTTCTAATTGGTGCGTCCCAAGTTATTATAGAGGCCTCCAGCTATTCAATTGCCGCAAGCATGGCGCCTGAAGAATACCGCGGAAGATTGTTTGCCTATTACAATGCCACTTTCTTCCTCAGCTGGGGGATTGCTGCCACATTTATTGCAGGACCAATTGCAGATATTCTGATAGGTCAAGGATTCACAAATGCAGATGCCTATAGAGGGAGCTTCATCACAGCCATCATCCTAATTGCCATTGGTATAGTTTTTCTAATTGAATCATTCAGATACACAAAGAGGAATGCATTAATCTCCCGAACTCAGAATGAGTGAGCTTTCTTCTGATGATTGCTCCGAAATCCATGCTTAATTACTCATTGAGGTTTCCAGTAATAACAAGTCAGGTGTTTAACGTGGGCGTCGACTATAGGAAAATTGAGGACACACTAGTACTAGTACATAGGATTCACGGTAAGGTGGAAGACCTGCCTGAAGTATTCGCTAAACTCGAGAAGGTTGCCGGTGATGCAGCGGCAGGTCATCCAGTCGTTGTGCAGCACTGGCCGTTGACTGATGAGAACGGAAGAACAATGGATGTCTGTATTCCATTATCTGAACCAGTTGACGGTGGGACTTTTGAAGTGACTACGCTAGAGGGAGGAATTGCAGCCACAGCTGTCCACAAGGGATCTTATGAGAAAATAATGGACACTTACCGCGAGCTAATTCCTGCGGTATATCGGCATGGTCATCC
>JBHLND010000015.1:0-22378 GCA_048937485.1 Promethearchaeota archaeon | reverse complement strand
ACTTCCCTGTCACCAGAAGTGGCTATGTCAAGACGATGCGATCCAACCGCATCGAGCTCATCAACAAATACTATTGCTGGAGCTTTCTCCTTAGCCAACATGAATATCTCTCGAACAAGGCGGGCTCCTTCTCCAATGAATTTCTGAACAAGCTCAGATCCGATCACACGAATGAAAGTTGCATTCGTTTCATGGGCAACAGCTCTTGCACAGAGTGTCTTTCCAGTTCCAGGAGGTCCAGTCAACAGGACGCCTTTGGGGGGCTCAATACCAACTTGTACAAAGAGATCTGGCTTCAACAGCGGCAATTCAACAGTTTCACGAATCTCGCGTAACTGATCTCTGAGACCACCAATGTCTTGATAGGATACATCCGGAGCTTCCTCAATCTCCATAGCTCTAATCATCGGATCCTTTGGCGGAGGTAACTCCTGTGTGACTGCAAACGATCGTTGATTGAGAGCGACTCTAGAACCAGGTAGGATACGGTCTCTTGGTATCGAAGAGGCAACATGAACAACAAAATTGGGACCAGTTGAGCTCTTTACAATAGCTCTTCCATCATCAAGCATCTCTACAATTGAGGCGGTAATCAGAGGGGATTGCCTTAGCTTTTCAAGCTCCGTCCTGAGAGTCTGTGTTTCCTTTTCAAGACGGCTTCTCTCAGCTTGAAGTATCTGCTTCTCAGTTTCCAATGCTCGCAATCTGCGTTCAAGATGCCGAGTGTAATTCTGAGTGTAAGTTGTATCTTCAATGCTACTGTCCTTCTTAGCATCAGTAGTCCCTGGCAATCTTTGTCACCTCACGACCCCATCAACTGTAAGCGATTTAAGGGTTCCTTTGAGGATATCACAATCCATGCTGATTTCTTAATCTAGTACAGCTTGAAACCTATGGTCAGTCGACAACTTTTATCAGGACACCCGTCACTTCCATCATCACGAGGGATGAAAGTGCACAATTGCGAATTGTGCGGCAGAAGCATGAAGGGTCAAGGCCGCAGAGTTGAGATAGAAGGTGCGACAATGACAGTCTGCCCCCAGTGTGCTGGGAAATTCGGTGGTACTTACACCGAATCTAGTCGTAAGTCCACTACTATGAGAACTCGTCCGTCTTGGGTAGATGGACCTGAAAGAAGACAGGTGTCACTACCGCACAGTCCAACTGCTGCCAAGAGTAGTCCAAAGCCAAAACCTAGGCCTAAAAGAGGGACCCTATTGGACGACATGATCCTAATCGAAGATTTCGATAAAGCCATCCGCACGGCTAGACAAAAGGTTGGAATCAGTCAAGAAGAACTAGCTCAACGAGTGGGTGAACGCATTTCTACACTCCAAGCAATCGAATCGGGAAGACAAAAGCCCAACAACAAAACGATACGAGGACTAGAAAGAGAGCTTGGCATCTCCCTATTGGAGCCAATTGATTCAGTTCCAATCAAAACCAGCAGAGGCTCTTCTGTAGCAGGTCCCACTCTTGGAGACCGAGTTATCATAAAGAGAAAGAAGCCAAAGAAGTCAGAATAAAAAAACCTCAAGCGAAGTGAATATATACTATCTAGTCGTATAATACTATGAGTGACGATTTCCGAACGCAAGGCTTCTGGCTCTAAAAAATTGCTCAGTGGACTAGCCAATTATTGTATACTCGGGTGATTACTTCAATGGTACATTCAGGTTTCAACAACGACCTATTCCGCCTTGTTGTAGAAGAGATATCAGGCAAGGAAGGTGTAGATGTAGCATCAGTCCTTGTCAATGCGGAAGAAACCACTGACGAGGAAATTGCTACAAAAACCGACTTAAAATTGAACATAGTTCGCAGAATCTTGTATAAACTACATGACAATCATCTAGCCTCATATCGCAGAATTCGCGACACAAACACTGGCTGGTTTCTTTACTATTGGCGAATTGACCCCAAAAAGGCACAAGCATTGGTAAACCGTAAGAAACGAATGGTTCTTGGCCTATTGGAGCAGAGACTAGATCACGAAACAAGCAATGACCTCTACGCCTGTGTCAACAGAGATTCATCACCTGTTCCTTTCGAAGAAGCTATGAACCTCTCATTTCGTTGTCCATCCTGTAATGAGCAGCTGGAGTATGTAGACAATACCAAGGCAATCAATTTCTTGAAGAAGCGTGTTGAGGAGCTCAAGGCAGACCTAAATGCCACCTCAACTTCGTAGTTCTAATACGGTGCCTAAAATTGCAGAATTACCCAACTCTGCAAAAGGCGCCATTTGGAGTTGTACTAAATGAATCTAACCCTACTAGCTCGAGCTTATGGCGCCTACAGGAACAAAATTCTCCAAACGACTCGGGCAAGAATATCGGATATGATTGCAGAACTTGATGCAGAATTGACCGAAATTAGAGTTGACAGAAAGGATCACATTACAGTCACGATTGAGGGGGAAGATAGTGAGTTTGTATCCAATGTACTGATACGTGATTATGGGAAGATACCAAGACTAAGTGATTTGGAACCTGGCTCAAGGCATGGTGGCTATCTCATTGATGTAGGGAAGGTAGGTTACGGTCTCTATGTTGACATTGGAATAACAAACCCCAATCAGATGGATGCTTTGATTCCTCTGCACAAACTTCGCGAACAGACATCACTAAAGAAAAGGTCTCTCAGAGGAATCGCAAAACAGCTTGTTCTTATAGACAACCTACCAGTCGATATAGAAATTCTGAGTGTTGATTTCACAGGGCAAAGGATTGAATCCTGTTTTCATTCAAGCACCATTAACCGTATCGAGAGCTGGACTATGGATGACCATGAGAGACTGATTATTCTTGGTTCTACCGAGGAGATGATTGAAGGGGTACTAAAGAAGTCAGGTCACAGGGAAGATATCTATAGAATTGAAAAGATTGGATTCTTTGAGTATTCCCTAAGATGCAAGAGGAGCACAAGAGCATCAGGTATCTTAGCAGCCATTGGTCCAAGACTTAGAGGTGTGCAAATGCATCTTTTCATTCCAAAGGAAGTTGAGGCAAAATAGCATGACACGACTTGATGTATGGTTGGTGGAGAATGGACACTTTTCGTCGCGTCAGGTCGCCAAGCGAGCTATCCGTGAAGGACACGTACTTGTTAATGGTGTTCCTGGAAAATCCTCAAAGCAAGTAACCGGAACAGAAACCATAATTGTTAGTAAGAAGGCAGTTGACCACCCTTCAGGTTATTCCAAACTTTCTCTCCTAAATCACGCCTTTCAATCTAAATTGGTCACTTCCCAAACCCGAGCTCTAGATATAGGCAGTTCAGCAGGAGGATTCCTTGCCTACTTGGCTGAACATGGCGGCACTTCTGTTGGAGTTGAAATCTCAGAAGAATTTGCAGAACCATTGAAGGATCTCGTTGAAAGACATGCCAATATTTCAGTAATAATGGATGATGCATTCACTATTGACCCACAAATTATTGCCAATGAAGGCGAAATCGATCTTCTATTAGTAGATATAACGTCTGAACCAGAGAGCACAATCAGTCTAATTGAGAGATTTTCAGCACTTCTTAGAAGTGAGGGCTGGATGGTTGCTGCTTTCAAGACAAAAGCTGACGCAGAAATTCTTTCCTACTATAGCAATATGGTAAAGAACATAGGTTTTAGAGAAGTCCGCGGCATTGTATTACATGTATCACGCCGGGAATTCCACCTTGTAGCAAAGCGACAGTAAGCAACTCTTTTATTCACAACAAATCACCACCAGAAATGGGGCCGCTAGTCTAGCCCGGCTATGATGTCTCGCTTACACCGAGAAGGTCGCTGGTTTTCTATGGATTTATAGCAAATGATCCATCACTAATTCTGAGAATTATCTGGAGTGTGTTGCATGGAGCGTAGGAGGTACTCTCGAATTGAGAGGACTAAGGAAGCAAAGGAAGTTGAAGATGACGATTTTGAAGAAACAGCTGAGAAGATTGTACGTGAAATCGAAGTGGAGAGGAGGGTAAAACGTGCATTGGAAAAGCTCGAGTCATCAGAAACTGAGAATCAATCTGAAGCCAAAGAAGCTGATGAAACAAGGGAGAATATCCATAGAATGTACTTCGAAGAGGGGATGACGCACTCCGAAATAGCCGAAGAACTTGGGTACAAATCCACCAAGCCAATCCAACGAGTTTTCCGTGAAGAAGGTTGGAAGGCCAGAGCTGGCAAGGCGACGGATATCGAAGAAGATGTTCGAAGATTGTATTTTCATGAAGGATTATCTCAGAGAGAAGTGACTGAGGAACTTGGATTAAAATCAGTGAAAGCAATCAGAAGAGTCTTCGAGGAACAAGGTTGGGAAACTCGTCCCAAACGTGACTTAGAGTTAGAACAACAAGTCCGAGAACTGTATTTTGATGAAGAACTAAACCAATCTGAAGTGGCCGAAGAGCTTGGGAGGTCTACTAGGTGGGTTCAAGATGTTTTCAGAAGAAACGAGTGGGAGGCTCGATCTAGAAAAATCGAGGATATTGAAGACGATATCTTTCGTCTGTATTTCAAAGAAGAACGTACCCAAGAAGAAACAGCCAAAGAATTGAACCTTTCAAAGGACACAGTTCAACGAGTGTTTCAAGAGATGGACTGGGAATCACGAGAACCCCGTCGTGGAGTCACAATGAGAAAGTTCGAAACTGAGGAAGAGAGAGCTGGAGCCAGAAGAGAGCACAGACGACTGACGTATGATAGAATCAAAGACACCCGTGAGGAGCTTTTCGGAACCAATTGCGGCATTTGTGGTATCGACAGCGAATCTCGCAAACACTTCATTCACAAGAAGGATGGTTCTGAACATGATGACGTCAATCTGTGGAGTCTACGAGATTTGGAGAAGATTAACCCTGAGGAATGGCAAAGACTGTGCACATCTTGTCACAGAGGTACACATTGGATGATGGAGAAACTGAATATGGAGTGGGAGGAAATTGAAACGACTCGACAAGAATCAATAGAAGACAAAGACTCTGATGAAATCATATCTCTTGATATGACTCGCAAAAGGCTCGAATATGAACACATGTCTGTAGAGGAAATCAGAAAGGACTTGTTCGGGGTCGAGTGTTCAATATGCAGCAAGTCAGAGAGCGAAAAGGGATTAATTATTCACAACAAGGCTGGGTTGCCCCATGATCGCCATTTTCTCTGGTCAAAAGAGAATCTACAAGCAATAGATTCTGAAGAGTGGGTTGGATTGTGCAGAAAGTGTCATAAGAATGTCCATTGGTCGATGAGTGATTTGGGTACTTCTTGGGACTCGATTGAATCTAGAATGAACGACCGCATCGCATAATGTTTTTAATCAACACAGTCCGATTCTTGTTTGATGGGCCGCTAGTCTAGCCCGGCTATGATGTCTCGTTTACACCGAGAATCCAATCGAGCTCTGCGCTTATTGGTATCGAAGGTCGCTGGTTCAAATCCGGCGCGGCCCACCAATTCTCTTCAACATAGTAAGTAACAAAAGAGTTGAAGAACTGGAAATCTTCATCCGAATCATGCGGTGAGTTCCTACGAGTAAACCAAGGGGTCAAAAAAGCCAAGCCAATCTGAGCGGGAGTAGCCAAGACTGGTCAAAGGCGGAGGACTTAAGATCCTCTCTCGTAGGAGTTCAGGGGTTCAAGTCCCCTCTCCCGCACCACTTTTTCATTTTGTCTATTCAGATACTCTTATCAGAATGTCAATAGCGAGCACGCAAACTGTCTTTGTTAGTCAGAGTGAGTTAAGAACTATGCCAATTCAAGCTATAATCTCTGCATTTGGCCTTGTGTTTGTGACTGAGATTGGAGACAAAACCATGCTAACAACAATGTGTCTTAGTGCACAATACAGACGGCCACTTGTCATTCTTACCGCCTCAATGCTTGCTTTGGCAATAGCATCAATAATTGCAGTCATTGTGGGAGTTGTTTTGGCATCAGCACTTCCAATTGACCTGATTTTGATTATTTCTGGCTCCTTGTTCATCGGAATGGGAGTATTCTCCCTTATCAGAAACAGTCCAGAGGCTGATGACTGCAAGCAACCAACCACTTTCCTGAGCATGGTTTCAGTTGTCCTTGCATCAGAATTAGGTGACAAAAGCCAGATTGTTATCCTAGCTCTTGCAGCACAATCAACGTTTCCAATTCTAGTATTCCTTGGTGCTATCTTGGGATTTTTCGCTGTAAATCTCATAGGAGCTTATGCTGGTGACCAAGCAGCATCCAGATTGCCAGTGGGCACTATAACAAAAGTGACAGGAATAGTGTTCATTGCATTTGGCATTCTGATTCTTAGTGGATTTCTCTGAAATAATGCTTCAGAGCACAGCTTTCTAATAATGGCGAAGCCTTTATGACCACACCAGAACCGAGATGCTGTGAAATCCGAAGGTGGGATATCATTGAGTCTTAAAGATTCGGGTTACAGTGGACTTGCTCTGGACAAGCTCGTATCAAGCGGCATAGAAATCGGTGACACAATTCTTGTGATACAAGATGGAAAGGAATACAGCGGAGTATTGATGCCACGAGCTCAAATCGGCAGCGATCCGGACCACATTGTAATCAAGCTTGACACCGGATACAACATTGGAGTACGGTTATCACCCGAATCTGAGGTGAATCTGGCTAAAAGGGGCAAGAAAAAGAAGCGAAAAACAGCTGATCAAGAACTTGTGTCTTCGGGAAAACTACCAGCTGTTTCTATTCTAAGCACTGGGGGTACAATAGCCAGCAAGGTTGATTACCAAACCGGTGCTGTCAATCCAGCACTGTCAGCTCAGGATCTTTATGATACAGTTCCTGAACTGAAGAATCATGCTGTGGTAAAAGCGAAAGTATTGATGAGCGTTTTTTCTGAAGATATTCGTCCCAGTGACTGGACAAAAATCTCTAAGGCCGTGGCAACAGAAATCCGGGATGGAAGTGATGGTATAATCATCGCACATGGAACAGATACCATGGGCTTTACTGCCGCAGCACTTTCTTTTGCCCTCCGAAATTTGCCAGTTCCAGTGGCTCTTGTTGGTTCTCAGAGGTCTTCAGACAGACCCTCATCTGATGCAGCTATGAACCTAATCCAAGCAACCGACTTGGTGGGACAAGTAGATGCTGCAGAGGTAATGGTCGTTATGCACGCTGAAACCGATGATAGCTATGCTCATGCACACCGCGGAACTCGTGTCAGAAAGAGTCATACCAGCAGAAGAGATGCATTCCAGTCTGTTAACTCATATCCATTATTCAAAATCTCAGCCAAATCCGGTATTGAAGAAGTGACACCTCCGCTTCTTCGTCGTGATTCCAAGCGAAAACTCAAACTGAAACCAGCGTTCGACGAAAATGTGGCACTTGTAAGAACATTTCCAGGAGTTAAAGCTGACATTATTGATCATCTAGTGAGCAGAGAGTATAAAGGTATAGTACTGGAGGGTACTGGTCTTGGGCATGCTCCTAAGGCACTTCAGTCTTCAATAGCAAATGCAATTGCTTCTGACATTGTTATTGCTATGACCAGTCAGTGCATTTCAGGGAGAGTCGACATGAATGTCTACAGAACCGGCGTTGAGCTGCTCGAATTGGGTGTTGTGGCTTGCGAAGACATGCTTACCGAAACTGCTCTTGTAAAGCTCATGTGGCTTCTTGCTAATGTAAAACCCATTGAAAAACTTCGAGCTGCAATGTCCGAATCCATCGTGGGAGAAATCTCAATGCGAACGGAGATGGCTGAATATGAGCCGCCTTTGAGGTAAAATGAAATGAATGATGACTTAAAGTACGCCAAAATCGGACTCATGGTTGGACTTGAACTGCATCAGCAACTTGACACATCACGAAAGCTCTACTGTCATTGTCCTACAGTGATTCGTGATGATGAGCCTCATGGGGGATTCTTTAGAAGACTTAGGCCTACCCAGAGCGAAATGGGAGAAATTGACCCTGCAGCACTATTCGAGTTTCAACAACAGAAGAAATTCTATTACGAGTATTACAATGATACGACTTGTCTTGTTGAAGCTGATGAAGAACCACCCCATGATCTATGCGATGAAGCTATTGATGCTTGTCTAATCATGGTAAATTTCTTGAATTCAAAACCTGTAGACGAAATTCATTCAATGCGGAAGATAGTCATTGATGGCAGCAACACAACTGGATTCCAACGTACCTGTGTAGTAGGTACTGGCGGAAAAATCCAAGTTGGAGATAAGGAAATCGGAATACAAACGGTAGGTCTTGAAGAGGACGCTGCAAGGAAAATTAGTGAAAGTGAAAAAGAGAATGTGCGAACATACCGCCTTGACAGACTGGGCATTCCACTTATTGAGATTGCCACTGCTCCTGACATCCAAACTCCAGCTGAAGCACAAGAAACAGCTCTCAAGCTTGGTCTACTTCTAAGATCAACAGGCATGGCAAAACGAGGTCTTGGTTCAATTCGCCAAGACGTCAATGTGTCAATCAAAGATGGAGCAATTATCGAAATTAAGGGATTTCAGGAGCTCGATATGCTTGCCGAACTGGTCAAGCTTGAAGCACACAGACAAGAGCAACTTCTAGAGATAAGAAAGGACCTTCAAGATAGAGAAATTTCATCAAATGATATCACAGAAGAAATCCACGATGTTAGTAAGCTCTTTGAAAGAACAGAATCCAAAGTTCTCAGGAAGGCAGTAGAATCTGGAGAATCAGTCTTCGCAATCAAACTATCTGGCTTCAATGGTATCATTGGTCGAGAAATACAACCTAACCGTCGCCTGGGAACCGAGTTTTCCGATTACGCTAATTTTTGGGGCCGTGTGGGAGGAATCTTTCATACAGATGAGCTTCCCAAGTACGGAATAACAGAAGATGATGTGAAGAATCTTCGAATCCAAACAGATGCCAGTGAACAAGATGCAGTAGTTATTGTTGCAGCTCCGGAGAAGAATTGCATCGATGCTCTGAAGGCAGTAATAGATCGAGCTCGTCAGACCACAATTGGCGTACCCGCAGAAACTAGAACTCCTCTTCCCAATGGAACATCAAAATATGCTCGACCTCGACCAGGAGCCAAACGGATGTATCCGGAAACTGATGTTCGACCTGTAAAGGTCACTGAACAGCTTTTGAGAAGAATCAAGAGAGAGATGCCTGAAACCCTAGAAAGGAAGGAACAGAGATTCATCAAGGAGTTACACCTTAGCAAAGAGCTTGCATCTCAAATCACTCGATCTTTAAACTTGGACCTATTTGAACACGTAGTTGAGAAAATGGAGATTTCACCTACCTTGGTAGCAGTCACCTTAGAGAATACACTGGTAAGTCTACAGCGCGATGGAGTTCCAACTAGAAATCTTGAAGAGCCGCAGTTAATGAGAGTCTTTGAAGCCATATCAAAAAGGAAATTCTCAGCAGATGCACTTCCTGAAATCCTCACTTATCTTGCTAACAATCCTTCCACTGAAATGAATCAGGTTCTAAAAGCCACAGATCTTGGCAAGGTGGATAAGAAAGAGATTCAGGATATTATCCGAAGAATCGTAGAAGACCGAATAGATTTTGTTAGAGAAAAGGGCGAAGCCGCTGTTGGTGGGCTCATGGGAGTGGCGATGAAGGACCTTCGGGGCAAGGCAGATGGAAAACTAGTCAAAGAGCTTCTTACTGCTGAGGTCAAGAGAGCTCTTACTGTTTAGTGAAGACCAATCAGTATGGATTTTGGAATAACTTTAATAACAGAGGTCGGCGTGCTCCTCGGAGCGGACTGATTGGTTATCTTCCAGTCCTCTGCATTGGAAATGAGCCGCAGTAGCCTAGACTGGTGGGGCGCGAGACTCATAATCTACTTGGAGTAATCCAAGACAAGACAGGGGTCATTGAGACCGCGCCTTGAGATGGGATATCTCGAAGTCGAGGGATCGAATCATCATCAACTTTCGTGATGATGCGAATCGCCCTCCTGCGGCACCAACTCCAATGAATTTATCATCCTACTGATTTTGCGGATTTTCTTCACTACGGGGTTATTAGGAAAAATACAGACAAAGGACCATGACAGTTGAGAAATGGAGGATCCTAGGAGGGAAAGTCTTCAAGCTTGCGGGAGTATTTGATAACCCGCTTGAAGCAATTGAGCTTGCAAAAGAGCTCAAACCAGAAAAACAGGTATTCCTTCATCGCACTGACAATGGCAGCTGGGCTGTATATTGGAGAAACAAGGACGATGCAGCTGAATGTCCCTCGAAACTCTATAGTGTTGCCCATAATGGTTCTGGTACGAGTATAATAGACTCGCCGCCGGACCAAGAGGCATGACACTAGATTCCGACCTAGCATTAATGAGCATCGATGAACAACATGTGGTCATGGAATCAATTGGGCGGACTGTGAGCGAGGAGAAGACATCACAATTTGAGAAACTTCTGAGAAAGACAACAATCTCAGGAATCTTAGATGTCACAGGGTGGACCTTGCCCGCAATACGGACCTTGCTTCTTGTCTGCCGTGACAAAGACCAGATTCTCAACTTGAAATGTGACGAAAGATATCTTTCTGTGGTAAAATTTCCCACTGGTCCAATTCTGGACTCACTTGCAAAAGCCATTATGACAGACAAGTGGTAGATAATCAATCTCTCTTCCAAGTACATGGCAATGTCTTTATCCAAGTGAAGTTCGAGGAGAGCCCGGTGAAACAGCTTGCCTCTTCAATTCAAAACTTTGGATGATGTTGATTTTGCTGGGAAACGAGTATTGATTCGTGTGGACATAAACTGCTCAGTTGATCCAGACAGCAAGAAAATTATTGATGATTCAAGGATAATTGCCATCTTACCTACCCTTCGGGAACTATCTGTGAGTAAAGCAGTCCTAATGGCGCACCAAGGCAGTCCAGGAAGTGATGATTTCATCTCACTTGAACAACACACTGAGATTCTCAAGAAACATGGTTTGAACGCAACTTTTGTTGATGATATCTTTGGGGAAGATGCTAAAGCCGCAATCGAGCAGGTAGAGATAGGAGAAATTCTTGTTCTTCAAAATGTTCGATACTTTGAGGGTGAACTCAAGAAAGCTCCTCCAGAAGAAGTTGCCAAGGAGCCTCTTGTGCAAGAACTCTATCCGATGTTCGATTTGTTTGTAAATGACGCCTTTGGAGCTGCACATCGGTCACAAGCATCACTAGTTGGTTTCACCACCGTACTCCCATCCGTCGCAGGACGGGTTGTAGAAAAGGAAATTCAAACCCTAAGTGATGCCACAGCCACAGAACGTCATCCATGGACTCTTGTCCTTGGAGGAAGCAAGGTTGAGGACAAAGTCGGAATATT
The DNA here is from genome assembly GCA_048937485.1 of Promethearchaeota archaeon. Lineage (GTDB taxonomy): Archaea > Asgardarchaeota > Thorarchaeia > Thorarchaeales > Thorarchaeaceae > SMTZ1-83. The sequence goes on along the minus strand of JBHLND010000015.1, from coordinate 11,082 downwards.
AGACAAGCTACTTGCAGCTAATCGAGTAGATCGTGCCTTACTTGGTGGTCTTATTGGCACGCTTTTTCTAATTGCTAAAGGAGAAGTTCCCAAGAGTTACTCAAAGCCAATCGAGGGATTCGAGCCTTCAATCAGCAAGGCAAAAGAACTCTTGGAAAAGCACTCCTCCCTAATCATACTTCCAGAGGATGCTGCTGTCGAACGGGATGAATTACGAGTAGAATGCGCCTTTGATCAGATGGATGGAGCCCCCTTCTTTGATATCGGTCCAAAAACAGCAGAAAAGTATGTGAAACTTATCAAAGAGTCTGCAGTTGTGTTTGCCAATGGACCAATGGGCTTTTTCGAGAAGGAGCCCTTCGCTCTTGGAACCTCCCAGGTTCTTGATGCAATTGCAGAATGTAGTGGAATCACAGTGGTAGGTGGCGGTCATATGGGCGCGATGGCTACCAAGAAGAACTACGGAAATCGCATTACTCATATTAGTACAGGCGGCGGGGCAACGATCAATTTTCTAACTGGCAAGAAGCTGGATTTAATTGCGGCATTGGAAAAAGCTGCAAAGAGGATGTGAGTTGGGAATGCAATGGCAGCCAGAGCCAGTTTTCACATACACACTACTCTATGCACTGATTCTGAATCTTGCTGGATTCATAGCAATGTGGTGGGATAAGAAAAAGGCGAGGCAAGGAGAGTGGCGGGTTGCGGAAGCTACATTATTGATATTATCATTTCTTGGTGGTGCGTTTGGACTAGTTCTGGGAATGTATAGATTCAGACATAAGACACAGAAACATCTATTCCAAGCTGCTGTTTTCTTATCAGTAATCGTGACTCTAGTAATCTACTGGTATCTATCTCGCTGGTTATACTGGATTCTCTACTTTGCATAACATACTACATTACAACTATTGGAAAGGTCAGGGTAGGGGTTCATAATCATCATATAGCAAAGGCAATTTTCGTTTGAAGAACTGGTAAACATGCAGGAAACGGACGGCTTCTTCTGTCACATAGTCTTCTATCGCACCATAGTTCTTCTGAGCATACAGTTCAGGTATCTGACTATCGTCCTTCTCCTTGCCAATGAACCAGTCGAGAGTAGTTCCTTTGAACTTGCCTTCATTGACAAGAATCAAAGTGTCCTTGATGTCAATCCGCGGCATTTCGTAATAGAGCCAATCATCACTTAACTTATACTTGAGTACCTTTCTAAGACGTTTTTGCAGAAAGAATAGTTCAAACTTAATGTTGTAGCCAATTGGTACGAAGTCCCAATTATCACTAGGATTTAGTACTTCCATAAACTCCTTGAGAATCTCTTTCTCTGATGACTCCCACTCTTTCAGGATTACCAGCGGTCCTCTGGGAGCGGCAGTCTTGAAGTCTAGCATCTGGTACTGGATACTGATTATCTTATCCTTCTCGGGATTAATACCATTTGTTTCAAAGTCAAGGTAAAACTGTGTCATGATGATTCCCAAAGCAATACTCTATGAAATGAATCTGATTAGTCCTTTGGATAAAAATGAAGAACTAGTTAAGAAGAAAGAAATGGAGCCCCAGGCGAGATTCGAACTCGCGACCTGCTGATTACAAGTCAGCCGCTTAAGCTGTTCTTGTCCAAGGCCAAAAACTATAGCCACTAAGCCACTGGGGCACTGAACATTGCTCGTTCTTGAACTCATTATAGAGTTTTCGCAGTGTGACGAACAAGGTACTATTCCACGTCCACCGACCTACCTGTCATGGTAGACGTTGTCAATTATGATTGCATATGCCAAGAGTGTTAATCTATCTGCATCAAGGTCTTCAACACGAATGACGTATCGGTCCTTGAAGTTGAATGCTGGTGCAAAAACATCTCGCCACCTATCCGCTTTCTTGATTACAGCATAAATCTTCTTTTTATCCTGCGGGTGAGTAATCTCAAAGTTCCACTTTGTTACTCCCCCCTGTGCCTTGTACATATGGACATCATTATGGTCGTAGAAGTCTATCGATCCTCTAAACGCGACAAGAGGTCTTTTGGCCCTGCCAATTAGCTCGCCTTCAGGGTTTTTCACGTCATAGATAGGACGAGCACTGACCAATTTTCTATTGATTGTACAGAGAAGTGTTTCATCCGGCTCAAAGAGCTGAATCTCGGCTCGCATTGAGATGAGCTTTCTTTTCATGATACCTACCTTGTTTTCGTGCTGATCATATATTTCACCACCACCAAACTTCCAAGTCTTCTCATGTAGCACGTAGAAGCTGATTGTTGGATCAAGCATACTCATCTACTTCACCACCCATTCCTCTGCTTACTACTCGATTTAAGCTAATGTTGGCTAGAATGAACAGAGGCATTCTGCTGAATGATATCATTGATTACCTCCTAACTAACCGGCACTCCCGAAAGAAAAGCCATTATTGTATTATCGCTATCCCGACTCGCAAAATAGTTGGGCCCTAAACGGGTTATGTTTATGAGGCTAGATGATGTTAGGAAGCTTGGCCAGTAGAATCACGCCATGTGAGTCTATGACACGTACGTGATACAAACCAAAAAAGCCTCACAAGAAAGCTCAAATACAGCACACGTGATGCGAACACTACACGGCGCACTATAGGTGATATTAGTTGCAATTTGCCCAGCCTGAGTATATGGATACATTCTTCCAGTACATATTCGGTTTCTTTGACCGGCTATTTTCAACCCCACTACAACCTTGGATTCCTTGGGGGCCTGGAGACTGGTATTTCACCATTACAACAACTTTCTTTGTCGTAACTATCCTGTTTCTAATCCGCCGTATTCGTAAGGGCGGCGATGCTATGAGCGACGGAGTTAGGAAGATAATTGCTTCTACTGGCGATGTTTCTGGCGGACTGGCTGGAGCAAAGAAACTCAAGTTCATCAAGACTCCTGGCGAAGCGATGACTTTCTTTAAGATCGAAGAGAATGCCATTCAACAAGCATTGGCAGCTGTGAACTTTTTCTCCGACAAGGGTGAGATTGAAGAATCGGTGAAACTCAAGCTTGAAGCTGTATATCAACACCGACTTGAAGCGGTTCGTGAGGCGATTGCAAAGGATGATCAACTGAAGGGCCTTTTTGAAACCTCAACTGCAGCAGACAGCGCCCGTGAAGCATATCTCAGGAAACTTGCAGCTATGTCTGGTACAACAGTTGAGGATGAAGGTGAGGCAGGTATCCCAAGTGTTGGTCCACCCAGTGCTGTTGAAACAGCACCTACCACTGGTCCTCCAGCAGGAGGTCCTCCGGGTGCAGCTCCGGATGCTGGCCCTCCAAGTGGTGGTCCCCCAGGCGGCGGTCCCCCAAGCGGTGGTCCTCCAGCAGGAGGCCCTCCGGCAGGCGGTCCCCCAGGTGGTGCAGCTCCAGTAGGCGGTCCTCCAGGCGGCGTGGCTCCCGATGCTGGACCCCCGGGTGGTGCTCCAGCAGGTGGCCCTCCTGGCGGTGGCCCTCCTGGTGGTGTTCCAAGTGGTGGTCCCCCAGGCGGAGATGTTCCAACAGGAGGTCCTCCTGGTGGAGCTCCAGCAGCTGCAGGTGGCAAAAGCACACTCCAATCCGAGATGCTCCGAGAAATGGAGCGGCTCAAGGAGCTCATGGGCGGGTAAGAAACAACTCTCCTATCATGCAATTTTATCACATAATAAGCTAGTATTCCAAATGCCTCTATGATGTACTTGGAAGCCTTTTTCTGTCGGTAAGCATGGCACATTATCAGCATAAGGAGACCATATCGATGTCGAAGGTCAAGCAGAACGCTGCAAAGAGCGCTATCAAACTTATTCCATCTAGCGGCGCTCTTGGTCTTGGAAGTGGTTCCACAGTAGCAATCTTCGCTCAGGAACTAGGGAGGAAGATCTCAGCTGGAGAGGTGAATGTTCGGGTGGTGCCTAGCTCTTATCAAGCCTATCAGCTTGCGGTAGAACACAAAGTCCCTCTTACTAATCTTGACCTAGACCCAATTCTAGAGTTGACTGTAGATGGAGCTGATGAGGTGGATAAGAAGCTGAATCTTACAAAAGGAGGAGGAGGGGCTCTCTTTCAGGAAAAGATTGTAGCTTCTGCATCAAAGAAACTGGTCATCATTGTGGATGAAACAAAACTTGTCGACAATTTGGCAACTCGTTTTCAAATTCCAATAGAAGTGCTTCCATTCTCTCTTGGAGTAGTAAAAAGGAAGATAACCGAAATGGGAATCTCGCCTACAGTGAGACAGGCGCAGAAGAAGATGGGGCCAGTTGTTACAGACAATGGCAATTTCATCTTGGATCTGAAATTCCCGAAACCAATTGCTAACCCTGCAAAGGTTGCTATTGATCTGAAGATGATTCCAGGTGTTATTGAAACCGGTCTATTCATAGGAATGACTGATGAGGTACACGTAGGAACTGAGGAAGGCTCTTACATACTCAAGAAGTAAATTATTACCGATTAACGTCATCCTTCTCAAACATATGCCTAATCTTTGGATACCGTCTTGGTTTTGATAATACATCAGTCGAGTCAACAAACTGATCTATGGCTCCTAGATATTTGGGAAGTGACAAGACTTCTCTATCCTGTATTGTTTCATAGATTGCTTCTGCGAAATCATCAGCCCAAATAACCAGGAACGGTCGGTTGTGAAAGTTAGCAACCTTGGCTTTCATGGGTTCTGTAATACCGAGGTCATTATGCATACCGGCTACTATCTCATATGCTCTCACAAGGTGTTTTTGTCGATCTTCCCATGAAGTTGCTTCAAACACACACTCAAGGATTGATGTTAAAACACCTGCACTCTTGAGCTGCGAAAAACCTGTTCCAAACCATTTGATATACGGGGCATACTGCTTCTCCATCAAGAAACAGAGCTTCATGATGTTGTATACCAGTCTAGAACCAACAACACGAGAGCCCAGCTCATCCCCTACTTGCCCACAACGTCCCATGAAGGGTTCATCTTGAGCAATTCGCCGCCATTGGGTGGACAAGAGGTACAGCCACACATCATTAGGATAGTATGACAGTTTCTCCTGAATGGATTGCAATTGTCCGAGTCCATCATGGAAGATACGACCCTTTGCAATACTTCGTAATCGTTGTTCAGGGAGAACAACCCAATCTATCGGATTCATCTTCTCAAGTGGATTTACAGTAAGATATCTCTCAAAGTAATTCCTGATTGTAACTATTTTGACTTCATGATTTAACGGTCTATCGTCTGATGGTTGCATAACGATAGTACCATCATCATGGTAGCCAAAGTTTATCGAGAAGCCACGAACCTCAGTAGGTAAATTGTGACCGAGAAAAGTGTCCAGAGATTCGCGGTATTTCTCATAGTCCTTTTCTCCAAGAAAGATCAGCAACTTCGGTCCCCAATCATGATCCATAGACTGCTCTGTGTCAAAGCCTAGCACATCCGACCCAGCTCCTAGATGACCTGCTGAGTATGCAAGATTCGGAAACTCTGACTCTAGGAGTGGTTTAACAGCTTCTTCGTAGAAGACCTGGCTAAGGTCTAATCCTTTCATAAACAGGTCAGTTGAAGGATACTCCGGACTCATACATAATCCTCCCCATAAGATAGGTGGCGGGCCCGCCCGGATTTGAACCGGGGATTACTAACTTAGGAGGCTAGTGCCCTATTTTCATCCTACAGAGAAGAACCACTGTAGGTCCATGCTAGGCCACGGGCCCTTGAAACAGACCGAGTTCTTAGTTCGTTGTTAAAGCTTTTGTCATTCTGCCACTTTAGCTGTAATCTTGGCACCCTCTTCTAGTGCATCAACAAGCGTACTTCCTTGCCTCGTCTTTATTCGAATAGAGCTCTCACCATTACGTCCTATTACAGTTGTAAGCAAGTACAGGTCGTCTGCAAAGACCTCAATTCGTTGCTTGGCATACTTTCTCCCTGCGTAGAGTGTCACCTTCTTCTTACTATAGCTGACTGAAACAGGAACAGACTCTCCGGGGGTTCCTCGGTCTCTCATTCCAGGTGCATATGAAGCAACCGCAGCAGCTCTAACTGGCACTACAACCTTCTCGCCTCCGAAGGAGAACATCTCAAACTCTAGGACACCACGCTCGAAGTCACGAACCTCGACTACTGGCCTTGCCAAATCCCTTTGCGTACCACCAAAACCCGTTGGAAGCTTGACTTTCAATGAGAGTGAGGATATCTTTGCCACTCTACCATCCTCAATCTGAACAACTGTATCAACCGTACTTGGCACCTGTCCAAGCTCTACTCTTCCCCCAAGTATTAAGCGTTGAAGAGCATCAATAGCTGACCCGGCATGAACGACTCCAATCATTCCAACACCTGCTGATCTTAGATCTGAGTATGCCTGAAAGTCCGCGTTTTTCCTCAATTCATCATACACAACATAGTCAGGTCTTACCAGTAGGAGAATATCAGCTGCTTTCTCCATACTACCATCAAGAGGAGAGTACTGGACTATTGCCTCCTCAACTTGAAGGTCTCTTGGTTGTTCCAGAGTCTTGACAACATTACCTTTTCCACTGTAGAATTCAGCCAAAGCAGCTGCAAAGGTGCTTTTTCCAGAACCAGGGGAACCAGAAATCAAAATGCCTTCTGCACGAGACTCTAGCCGTTTCATCAATTTTGCACTTAGGCTATAGTCAATAAGATTCAGCTTTACAATTGGTCGTATCGCAGAAATTTCCATCTTGTCTGCAAATGGACGCATTGCAATAGCAATCCTGAGGTTTCTCAACTGCACAACGGCAGCACCTTCCTCCTCTATCTCAATAAATGATTCAGTATCATATCTCGCTGTTTCGAGTATTGCCTCTGCCAATGCATCAAGTTCATCACGCGTCAATAATCGGTCAGAGAGTTCAACTAATTCCCAGTTGCCAGGGTGTCCTCTTTTTGCACGTGGCGGATTCTTTTCAATGAGATGTACACTCATAGTCTGATCATCAAAGAAATCTTCTAATTTGGAGATATATTCTCCATAATCGTTGTAAAGGTCTTCATCATTATTTCTCATCTGAATCATCTCCAATCCTGCGTAGAGTTGCCTGTGACACCTTGTAGTAATTGACTTCTCCATTCTGATCCACAAGAGCAAAGACCAATTTCTTCCTTGAGGCCGAAGCTGCTTCAGTTACCATGTCAAGGTCGGCAAGAGATATGGCTTCGCCTTCTTTGAGAACATATATCAGCTGATTGGCATTGGCAACACCTGGACGATCGCCCCGAGCATATACCCGAAAACCAATTCCACTTCCAAATCCTTGACGTACTGCATATCCCCGACTCCTCAGATCTCGAAATACCAAGTAGCTTACCCACAGATTCGGGTCAGTAGACTGCAGTTGATTTACTATATCTTTTGCATGAATCTGCTTCCCTTTCGGAGTTGAAACTGTCAGACGTTTGCGTTCAATAAGATGAAGCAACTCAACCGGTTCCAGTTCTAAACTACCATCATCAAGACGCGTACCGTAGAAACCCTGTTGAGATATTCTATCAGCATCATTCTGGATAACATACCCCTTCCTATTCTTGAAGATTGTTGTCGCAGGCTCTTCATCAGGTTCAATAATATCCTCTACAATATCTTCTTCGTAATCTTCCATGTCTATTGGTTCGAGTTTATCATTTTCCTTGTCCGACAAGTGCACTCGCCTGCCAGACTTAGCCCCGCTGGTAAAGAGAAAAACCCTTCGACATGTCCTATGATAAGAATAATAGCCAACCAGAAGACTGACAACCTGTGACAGAACAGAGCTACGCTGATGGACTTCGAAATTTCATTAGAGGAGCAAAGAAAGTTGCAATTCTTGGCATCGGCAACGACCTCAGAACGGATGATGGTCTAGGTTTGCATGTTATCAATGGACTAACGACGAGGCATCCCGATATCCTCATTGAAAATGTTGGTTCTGTTCCGGAAGCATTTGCCCATTCTCTCGGAGAGTTTGGTGCAGAGAGAATAATAATGATTGATGCTGCAGATATGCAAAAACCCGCTGGACATATCGAGCTGGTGACGAAGGATCGAATTGGCGGTATTACCCTAAGCACTCATAGAATGCCTCTCTCAATTCTGATGCAGTATCTTGAACAACAGACCGAAGGACATACAATCCTATTAGCTGTCCAGCCATTAAGCATCCTTTTCGGGGAGGGTCTCACTCCTGAAATCCAGAACGTGGTTGAGAAGATTATTAGTACCATTGACAGTATCCTACAGGAGTACTTAGGAGGAATATAACATGTTCAGAACAATAGAATGGCTTGATGACAATACCGTGCGGCTAGTAGACCAGACGAAAATTCCTCTTGCGACCGAGCACATTGTCACTTCCAGCCATGAGCGGATTGCCAAATCAATCAAAACCATGGAGATTCGTGGAGCTCCAGCTATTGGAGCAGCAGCTGGTATGGGAATGGCACTTGCTGCTCTAGAGAGCGGTGCAAGAACAAAAGACCAACTCGTAGAGTTTCTTGAGAAAGCTGCAGTCACTCTAAATACAAGACCGACTGCAGTGAATCTGACCTGGGCCACAAAGCGGATGCTTCAGGTGGCAAAAGCAGCTGAAGGCGATGCCAATCAAATAACTCTGAGATTGATTGACGAAGCGAGGGAAATTGCAGAAGAAGATGTTAGAATGTGCCGGGCTATGGGGGAGAATGCTCTAAGCCTTATCAAACCAGGGTTCACAATTCAAACCATATGCAATGCAGGGTCTTTGGCAACAGTACATCTGGGCACCGTAGGCGCTGTAATTCGAGTCGCCCATGAGAAATACGGTGGCGATATCAAGGTCTATGCTGCAGAAACTCGACCAAGACAACAAGGCGCAAGAATCACAGTATTTGAGATGATGGAAGATGGTATTGACACTACTCTCATCACCGATGGAATGATTGGTACTGTATTCAGAGAGGGTCGTATCAACTGCTGCGTAGTTGGTGCTGACAGGATTGTCAGAACAGGTCATGTCATAAACAAGATTGGAACATACACCATGGCAATCACTGCCAAGTATCACAATATCCCATTCTATTCTGTAGTTCCAATGTCAACAATTGACTGGGAAACAAGTGTCGAAGATGTTGAGATTGAGGAACGTGATTCAGATGAGATTCGAATCATCAATGGAGAGTATGTTACAGTCCCTGATGCGAAAGTCTACAATCCTGCTTTTGATGTCACACCGCCAGAATTAGTCACAGCAATAATCACAGACAAGGGTATTGTTGAGAGTCCGACCGAAGAAAAAATGCTGAAGCTGAGGAATTTGTAGAATATCTGGCATTGAAATCATTTGAACACGTATACCGAGTCTGAGATATGAAACAAGCTAGAGGCCCTTGGGGACAGATTATCTCCCAATCCTCAGGCACGCTAGCTATCAGAATAAGAGCTAACAGGGAATTTATCTTTCAAGCAGGACATGAGATATTAGGAGATTCATATGGCAAACTATGTCTACATAGCGACTAGTCTGGATGGTTTCATTGCCACAAGTGATGGGGGTCTTGATTGGCTGGACGAGATTCCAAATCCAGAAAAAAGTGACTTCGGATATGCCGAGTTCATGAGTGGTATAGATGCAATAGTGATGGGGCGAAACACTTTCCAAAAAGCTCTGACATTTGGGTTTTGGCCATATGATAAGCCCGTGTACGTGGTAAGTAAAAGCAAGGTTGATGTGCCAAAGGAATTGGAAGACAAGGCGAAAACTATCAGCGGCAACCCAAAGGAACTGGTCGACCAACTGAATAAGTTGGGCTATCAAAACCTGTACATTGACGGTGGTATTACGATTCAGGGTTTCCTCGAAGCAGATCTAATAGATGAGATGATAATAACAAGGGTCCCAGTTCTCCTTGGAAACGGTATTCCTCTTTTTGGTACCCTCACCGGGAGGCTATATTTCACTCACGAAAAGACCGAACTTCTTAACGAAATGCTAACGAAAAGCCACTACGGCCGGATTAGGGAATGAACAGAGTCAATAGATTTCCGAAGTTTGCACATCTGATGCTGGAGGTTTCCACCTTAGATGTTGATGGTCGAAATTGGACACTGCAATACAGAAGTGCTTAAGAGGAAACTAGAATCGATGGTACTTGGGCACGTAATCTAGTCTGGATAGGGTGCTTGCCTTCGGAGCAAGATGTCCCAGGTTCAAATCCTGGCGTGCCCGCCATTTCTTTTCAATTCTAACAAACAGTAAAGTGAACCCGCGGTAAATAGCATCCTATAATGATGTGGCCCTACGAAGAGTATACACTACTCGAAAACATACTCATTCTAGTTATACCGTGGTCTTTTCTACTGCTATTCTATCTTCTTTGCAGACCAATACTTTTCAAGAAGATATCTGAAAAACAGATGGAACGGAGCCAAGAAAATGAAGGCCAAGAATATTGGTGATTCAAAACAACGATATTGCAGAACTATCAAGTATATACTACTTGTCGAATCAATAGCGTTCATAATCAGTGGAGTGATTATCACCAATATGCATCCCTTATGGATACAGACATCCGTATCCATCTTACTATACTCAATTCTAATAACAGGGGCTGTATGGGTGGTTCTTTGTCGCTACAGATGAAGTATTTCCTACACCAACTTCTTGCCTAATTTCTTGGCCCAAACTTCCAGAAAATATTCCAGAGATCTGTTGTAGGTCTTCTCAGCATCTGACGGAAAGATACAACCCGGAAGTTCTCGATGTTTCCAGTGATAGTTAAGGCAGTCACAGCAGTAGCCTTTCCTTGAGCAACCAGGATAGCTACACCCGCACCGGTCCCGGTTCTTTTCTGCATTGCATATTCGACCTGTCATTGGCACTCAAGTGAACCTTGGATTCTTGGAATAAAATCTGTTTGGTTCAGTCGGCAGCCTAATAGAGGCGAAGATGCAGAACACGAATATCATGGAACTGCTCAACGGGTTCAATATCGACTTATCAGGGGTTGATGATCAACAACTTGATCGGTCACGTGTATCTACTCTCCAATCAATACTATTGGATAATTTTGGTCGAAATGCAGCAATAGAATCCGCAGAGCGACTGAAGAGTAAGAAGAA
>JBHLND010000215.1:0-5212 GCA_048937485.1 Promethearchaeota archaeon | reverse complement strand
CTTCTGATGTTATCCTTTTTCTTGGCCGCCGTCTTTGGTTTCTCTTCCTTAGCCTCTGTCTTCTTGCGAGTTTTCTTAGGCTTCTCTTCCTTTGCATCAGCCTTCTTGGAAGCTTTCTTCTTAGGTTTCTCTGCTTTTGGTTCAGCTTCTTTCTTGGTCACTTTCTTCTTTGGCTTCTCCTCCGCAGTCGTATCCTTCTTCCCAGCAGGCTTCTTCTTAGGCTCAGTTTTCTTCTTTGGCTCAGCTTCCTTCTTGGCTGGTTTCTTTGTGCGTTCAGCCTTCTTTTTGGGAGGTTTCTTGGGCCTTTCCTTAGGCTCAGGAGCAGGCTCCGGTTCGACCTGCTCTTCAGGCATCAATGGTTCAACCACAACCTCAGGTCGGCGGTCCTTCTTCTGTTCTTTTCGGACACCTGCCTCCCTTCGTTGGCGAGCTAGCCGACCGGGCTTTATCACTTCATCCATTCTTGACGCAGCAATCAACGCGGCATCCATTTCTTCGGTAATGACAGAATCCTTTGGCACTGATGCAGATACCATTTCCAGAGCATCAGCAATCATGATGGGGCGTTCAGTTTCTTTGCGTTTGAGCTCAGCAGGAGATGTGTAAACCTCAAATCCACCATCTCTCACATATGGCACCAATACACCTTCTGCCTCCTTCTTTCTGAGAAGCCGTCGGGCAACACTCATTCGGATACCAAATTTATTTGCGAGCTCGTAACTTGTAACAGATCTAGCCTTCTGCAGGTATTCTTCAATGTCATTCTCAACATCGGGTTTGAGAATGGCATCTCGGACTATTTTCTCTGTCTTTGCTGCAGATTGGCCCCATTTCTTACGGCTAATAGCAATTACTCTCCTAAAATCGATTCTGGAGTCGTTCGAAGGTCCCGGGTTTGACTTTTAAAGATGACCATTGCTCACTAGAGAGAAACCCAGTTTTCCAAAGGCAGGAATTTGGTCAAATAGCTCAATCGGTCTTTCTTTCGGTGATTACTAATTCTTGCTTGACTGAAACCTCACTGAGTGGAGGAATATCTCTATCAATGACACAGGCGGGAGCAATTAAACTACCTTCTCCAATTCTGGTACCAGGATAGACTGAAGCATTCACTCCAATCACTACATTGTCGCCTATTATTGCCCCGAACTTCTCAAGTGGAATCTGCACCTTATCTTCCTCGAACTTCAGATAGAGTGGTTCCGACCCCGGTCTCCAGTTCCACATTTGAGCGCCCGCTTCGATGCATGAATTAGCCCCGACAATGGAATCGGCTACGTAGGTCATTCGGCCAACATTGACATTGTCAAAGACCATGGTATTTCGCATCTCAACTGCATAGCCAATGTGAACGCCTTCGCAAAGGCTACTGTAGTCTCGAACTAGGGAATTATTACCAACGTAGACGTTCTTTCCAATGTATACTGGACCCCGGATTGTAGAACCTGGACGAATTACAGTGCCTTCATCAATAAACACGGGACCCTCAAGAACGACGTTCTTGTGAATTTCAGCAGATTCAGCAATAAAACTGCCCCTTCCTCGAAGCTCTCGATCCATTACGATTTTATTTGCACTAAGAACATCCCAAGGCCAAGTGAACTCGGCCCATTCCTTCTCCCATACTGCTGCAGCGACCGTTCTCCCATCAGAGATCATCTTTTCCACTGTGTTCTCCATGGTGTCATATTTGGCGAGTAGTGGAATTGTATCAGATTTGAATACAGAAACGCCAGCCACAGCATAATTGCTCACGTACCTATCTGGCCCTCCCTTTTCTACAAGCTTCTCAACTATGCCGTTTCGGCCAATCTTTACAGTTCCGAATTGCTCTGGATTCGAAACAAGAGTCACCAACATAGTAATGTCAGTATTCATTGAACTGTGATTCGTGAGTGTACGTGAAACCATTTCTGGCTCAACCAAAACATCTCCATTAACCAGCAGAAATTCATCCTCATTCTCAAGCTCATCCTTCGCAGAGAGAATTGCATGCTCAACACCCTTTTGCTCATGCTGGATTACGTATCGAATCCGAACACCCTGATCACCACCCATTTGAAAATGCTCGATGAGCTCTTCACGACCATGTCCCACAACAATTACAATATCTCTGATTCCATTCTCCTTCAAGCTATCTATAATGTACTGCAAGACCGGGCGTCCTGCAATCATGAGCATGGATTTGGATCTTCGAGAAGTTATTGGACGCAGACGCTGTCCCATTCCGGCTGTGAGCACGAGGGCTTTCATTTCAGACACACATCGTCATAACTCATTCCTAGCCATAAAACTGTTGGTGGAATAGGAGATGTATCACTGTTTGTCGAGTCTGAAATAGATTCTTCTCTTTCCGGCTCCGACATTCTTTGATTTGCCTATTCGAATATTACCAATCTCACTCGTGTTGGCCACATGCGTTCCAGCACACGACGCTGCATCATAGTCGCCTATAGTCAGAACTCTGAACTCCTTCACACTCTTCGGCACCATCTCCAGATATCGAGTCTGGTATCCTTCTTCGTTCAAGAATTTGATTGCATCAGCCCTTGCCATGAAACGAATCTCTACAGGAAGTGCCTGGTTCAGAATATCATTCACACCTTTCTCCACTTCGCGTTTCATTTCATCATCAAATGATTCCAAAGGAGAATAGTCAGCTCTACTCTGTCCCGGTGTAATCATGTTACCAACCGTTTCTACATCATAATGCAGCTGGAGGTATCTTGACAAAACATGCTGGCATGTATGGAAGCGCATACATTCGTATCTGAAATTCCAGTCAAGCTCTCCATGGACTGTATCTCCCTTTGAAAATGGGATTGGGTCGTTTGTGAAGTGGCAGATATCACCTTCAGCCTTTCGCACTTCATGAATCTGGATTGATTTGCTATCCTTAGAGATTCGACCTATGTCACTTGCTTGTCCTCCGCCAAGGGGGTAGAAAGCTGTTCTATCCAGAATAAGATAGTCTTCGCCTATTGCTTGTATCAACGCGTTAAACTCGCTAAGATAATTATCTCTCATATGTAGAAGATCTGTCATGCCGCCGGCCTCTCATCCACCTGCACGTTTTGTGCGTGTCCATTCCTCGACGGCAAGATCCTGTGCTTTCTCGACTTCTGCAGGCGAAAAATCAATTGAGGAAGTTGTCGCAGCGGCCTCGATTATCTCACGAACTTCTTCCTCACTCTCTTCCTCTTTCAAACCTGCAAGAATTGCAGATATAATATCATCGGGAACGCCGTGTTCTCCAAGGTATCTAGCAAGTGGAGTATATGATACTGGAATGTAGCCAGATTCGGTGGACGGCTCCAATCCCAACTTAGCCATCTTCTCGTTGAAGCGCTTCGTGATAAGGGTTTGACGAGTGGTGTCGCCTACTACCTTGAATGGTTTCCCTTTCTCGACGTCAGACATTATGCGAGTCATTGTTCTAACTATCTGAGACTCCTTCGGCCCACCTCTCCTTCTAGCGGCAACTCCAACAACTATGAGCACTATTACTGCTAAAAGCAGGAGCTGAATAGTCTGGTCCATTAGAAGAGTAAGAATCATGTTGAGAATATCATCGAGTTGCATGGAACTATGCCCCACTGTACAGAAGGCGTTACAAGAGAGAGAGCTACCAAACGTCAACTTTAAGGTTTCTCTTGAATCTGTTCTTCCCAGTCTGAGGGCTGGAATAGGCTACTTGTCGAATCTTTGGGCTATACCCATGTAAACATCGACTGATTGCAGCAGCTGATCAACTCGAATGAATTCGTTTGGCTGATGAGCTTGCTCGATGGAACCAGGTCCGCATATCACATTAATGATACCAATATCAGGTTGAAGGACAGAGCAATCAGTTCCGTATGTTGCAGCTCCTAGTTTTGGCGCCCGGCCAGTTACTTCCGCGACAACAGAAGCACTCGCTTTGACGATTTCCGAATCAGGAGGAGTCAATACAGCAGGTCGGCCATGAATGTATTCAACCTTCACTCTATCTGAGAAATCCTTTGCTGCGAGGCGCTCTTTCATCTCGCTTAGAATTCCTTCAGGCGTCTGGCCCTTCACGATTCGAATATCCAAGTGAATCTCGCAATAGTCTGGAACCACATTGATTTTGGTCCCACCCTTTGCGATACCAATGTTAAGAGTTGGATTGCCCAAATAATCGTCCGTTTCATATTCATAGTCCAAGACTGACACAACTTCAAGGGCATCAATGCAGAGTTGTATTGCATTAACACCTTCCTCTGGCCGAGAACCGTGGGCTGATTTTCCAGTGGCAACTAAACTAGACCAGCAAAGTCCTTTCTCTCCGATTAGAATGTTGAGGTCCGTTGGTTCGGCGCAAACTCCAAATGGGATACCTTGTAATTCGCCGCTCTTTGCAACCTCTTGTGCACCAGAGCACCCGCTCTCCTCATCTGATGTGGCTAGCATCACAACAGGCTGTTTTCTTCGCTGTTCGGTATACAGAATCATCGTTTCCGCTAGGGCTGCTAGTGGCCCTTTCATGTCCGCAGTACCCCGTCCGTACATCAGACCATTTGCTATCTCAGCTCCAAAAGGGTCATGTTCCCATAGCTCTATTGGTCCGACAGGTACTGTGTCCATGTGGCCATGCAATACAAGTTGGCCTTTCTCGCCCTCATGCGAATAGAATATCAAATTGGGACGCTCCTTTGGACCCACTGAAGTGCAAGATAGTCCATAATCTTCCATGTGGGTCCTCAGAATCTTGGCTACCTCTTCTTCATGTCCAGGAGGGCTCTCTGAATTTGTAGATACGAGGTTTCTCAGCAGAGAGAGGAGGCGTTTCTCATTTGTCAAGGTCAAGCTCATCCTATGCAGTTTTCAGCACTACCGAGAGAAGGAGAACAGTTTCATAAGGATATGGTCCCACTGCATCGCAGTAGAGTCCATGAAACAGCTATCCTGTCTGAGGAATTCCGAATAGCATGCTTCATCTAGTACTTTGTATAAAGGACCTTTGCTTCTCTTGCTGCTTTTCCCACTTTTTGCGTTCTGAACGAAGTTGGAAGAGCTGCACATCCTTGTAGATCAAACCTTCCTCCCTCGGTGGTATACTTCTTTCGACACGTTCCTTTTCAGGAGTGTAAATGAGAGAATCGCCAAATTCCGCAACATTGGCGAAGAAGCAATAGGCATAGATGGATCTGCGGGCATCAAAGTGGGCTGCCTTGAAGTCTGCTGTAACCGG
>JBHLND010000214.1:3277-5223 GCA_048937485.1 Promethearchaeota archaeon | reverse complement strand
GGGGTCCAAAATCGTAACCACCTCGTTGGAGCATCATAGTGGATCTCTCCCGTTCGTTGAAAGAGCGCGGAGAGATGGACTAAAGGTCGAAGTTGTTGAGGTGAATCCGGATGGAACCTTCAACATTGAAGACTGGAAACATGCAGTCGACAGCAGCACAAGCATAGTTTCCGTAGTTCACTCATCGAATGTTACAGGTACAGTAGCTCCATTGGATGCTATTATTGAAATCGCTCATGATAGAGGCGCCTTAGTCATGTCTGATGATGCTCAGTATGCACCACACCATCCCTTGGATGTACAGGAAAGCGATGTCGATTTCTCAGCTATATCTGTGCATAAGATGTGCGGCCCCACAGGAATGGGACTACTCTACGGAAAGATGGAGCATCTAAAATCCATGAGGATGTTTCTCCACGGGGGGGACACAGTTAGTGATGTAAGATATGAAAATGGTGAGATAATACCCGAATACCTCCCTCCCCCAGAGAAATTCGAAGCTGGACTCCAGAACTATGCTGGAGCAATTGGCGCGGGTGCAGCAGCTGAATACCTTCATTCACTAGGTATGCATGAGATTGAGAAACACGAACGTTCTCTTCTTTCTGGTCTTCTAAAGGAACTCAAAGACATGGAGCATGTCAGAATCATTGGAACAGATAACATTGAGATTAAGACTGGTCTCTGCACATTTATTGTTGACACAGTAGACTCCGCGCACGATGTTGCTACATTCCTAAATGATGAGTTTGCTGTAATGATTCGAAGTGGTTGGCATTGCGCGGGCCCATATCACTATCAAATGGGCATAGACCCGACCAAGGGCACTGCAAGAGCAAGCTTCTATCTGTACAACAATCCGCGTGATGTCGAAATCTTTCTAGATGGTCTTCGTGCTCTAATTGAAGCTACTGCATAGTTAGGCTCAGCAAAGCATTCGGATAGACTACCCCATCAACTCATTCAAGGTGTCTTTCATTCGTTTGACTTCCTCAACCGGATCAGCAAATTCAAGGGCATTTGCAGTGATATCGAGAGAGTCTCTAAACTTTGAAACTCGACCCTGAACGGCTACATATCTCCCTAGTATCTTATCGGAATTCTCCTCTATAGGTTTCAGTTTGTCTCCTGATTTTTCTATCAGCTTTTGTGCATCAGCTGCAGACATCTGAAGCAAGTCCTCACCAGCCTTTCCAAATAGAGTTGCTCTAATAGAACCGGATCCATCATCCAGCGTTATTTTGTAGAGCATTCTATAGTCAGGTTTTTTCACCGGACCGCAGGCAGCACAGGTAAACTTACCATCCTTCTCTTCAGCTTTCTTTCTGCAGCTAGGACAGGCCGCATACACGGGGCTTGTCTGAGAGATGCCAACCACGACTCCACATACCTCAACGCTTTTTCCAGCGGTTTCGTCGTCGATTTCCGCTATCATAATCCTCCCTGCTACAGCTCTTGGCTGAATAGAGATTTCTGAAAGGTCAAGCTGTTCAAGCTTTGTCCCTTTGGGATTAATTTTGATTTCAGCACTTCGTCCGGCAGTAAACTCCAGAGCATCCCGAAATCCCCTTTTTACATACCCATGCTTCACTTCGATAACATCGCCCTCACTCAGCTCTTCTATCCTGTCAACATCATCATTCCAGAAGGTCAGTCGAATGCTTCCTGATTCATCAGCCACAACAATATTCTGTACTTTTCCTTCTCGACCATCTTTCTCGAAGTTGGTTACCGGGAATATCTTAGCAACTTTCCCAACAATGTCAACATCCCTCATTTCCGAAGTTAATTCGCTGATATTCTTCTTACCAAGTGGCTCAGCAGCCTCCCTCCCAGTCGCTTCCTCTACGGCATCAATTTCAATATTGGAAGTCAATTCACTTTCTACCTTTTTCAAGACACTCCATGGGATTTCGGTGTGAACCTTATAGCGCTGTTCCTTTTTA
>JBHLND010000214.1:0-3267 GCA_048937485.1 Promethearchaeota archaeon | reverse complement strand
GCAGCCTCCCTCCCAGTCGCTTCTTCTACGGCATCAATTTCAATCTTCAGGTTTCTCTCAATTTGAGAGGACCTGCCAGCATGAACCTCTACATCACCGTACCGACCAGCCTTCGTGTAGGCACCTGTGACCTTGATGACCTCCCCTTCCTTGGCGTCTTGCATGTCTTCTGCATCCTTATCCCAAAAGACAAGTCTAGTCGATCCGGTTTCGTCTGCAACAATCATGCTCAGAACCTTGCCCTCAGTTTCATCCCTTTGGCGTGTGAACGTTGATAATCCAAATACCCTCTGTATTTTCGCAACAATCGTAACATCGTAGACCTTCTCTTGAAGATCCGCAATTCTTGCTGCTTCACGGTCTTCAATCCTGATATCTAGATCCTCTAGGTCATACTCATCAAGGACCTTTATGCCACCTTGCCTTCCAAGATTGATTTCAAGGGCGTCTCCTAAGCCCTTTCGCACATAGCCTCCCCTTATTTGAATTACATCTCCCAGCTTCACATCTTCCTCTGATATTACCCGAGTGATATCATCCCATAACGCAACTCTGATTTGGCCAGTTTCATCTGCAATAACGATGCTTGCAACTTTTCCTTCTCCGCCTTCTCCCTTTCTAGTGAATGTGCGCACGGGCCCTATGCCGACAACTTTTCCGGTAAGCGCAACAGTTCTTGTATCTTCATCAATATCTTCTACTCTAAGACGTGCTTTTGCTGAAATCTGCTGCAAATCAATGCCAAGTTCTCGGGCAACAATCATTGCTGCAGATTCCTCATTGACAACCTCGGGGCCTAGCTCCTGTCGCTTCTCATCAATCATTTTCAAGATATCCTGCCTTTGGTACTCAGGCAGGCTCTTCAGAATGAGCTCAATCGTTTCTTCAAGTGTGAGCATTATTCATTTCTCCCTCAAACAGCTGGTGGTGTTTAATCACTCTAGAGTCACTTATACATGCTTTAAAGCTCACTGCTCGATGGACCCGAGCTACTGCCACTTGTCTACATCGAAGAAAAGGCGTGCAACAATGTGCTCTCCCTTTCATTTGTCAAAGGAAAAACGCCACGTCCGAAACATAAAAGACGGAATTCGCAAAGATTGGACCGACTCGTTGTGACAGAATCTGAACCTAACCTTCCAGCTCATAGCATCAGCTATTCATTATACTTCGACAGTCTAAATCATGAAATAAAGCGCATCTATGAAATAGCCGAATCCGCCCGAGAGAAAGGATATGATCCAACAACTGAGATAGAGATTCCCCCAGCACATGATGTCGCTGCACGTGTAGAAGCCACTCTTGGCGGACCAGTAGGCGTTGCCAAACGTATTAGAGAATTATCGCATGTCGATAAGTCACGTGAAGATGTTGCGTTTGCTGTTGCAAAGGAGATTGCTCTCGGTGACCTTGGGGGGATGAAGAAACAGGTTTCTGAAGCACTTGAAGTACTTAAAATGGCCGACACAACAGCAATTTCTGATAGTGTGATCACAGAGGCTCTTAAGACAATAACAATGACCGCCGACAAAGCGGTACGAGTGGCTCTCGCAATTCTAACGGAGAGCATCACTGCAGCTCCAATTGAAGGAATTGCACGTGTCAGGATTAGAGGATCTGGTGACAGCAGATATCTTGCAATCTACTTGGCCGGTCCAATTCGGGCTGCAGGGGGGACGGAATCTGCTATGACCGTCCTTATTGCAGACTACGTACGCCAAGTATTAGGTCTCCCAGCTTTCGTGGCTACAGAAGAAGAAATCGAACGTGCTCTTGAAGAAGTCGAACTCTATGCACGCTTTGCTAACCTTCAGTACCCAGTTTACCCAGATATGGTACGATTTGCAGCAGCACACCTACCGATTATGTTGACAGGCGATCCAACTGAAGAGTTCGAGGTATCTGGAAGTCGTGACCTTCCCCGGATAGAAACGAACCGTGTTCGAGGCGGGTCGGTACTAGTCTTAAATGATGGAGTTGTGGGTCGAGCAGCCAAGCTTCTCAAGAATGTTAAGAAGATGAACATTCCAGATTGGGATTGGCTAGAGGAATTGGAAGTACAAACCTCAAAGATAGCCCCATCCGAAACTGAGGAATCAGCCGACAAGAAGCTTGCACCAAAGGGAAGCTACCTGGCAGATGTCATTGGAGGACGACCAGTATTTTCTCACCCTTCAGAACGTCATGGATTCAGGCTTAGATATGGTAGATCGCGCAACACGGGTTTGGCAGGAGTTGGAGTTCATCCTGCTACGATGTTCCTAGCTAGAGAATTCCTTGCGACTGGTACCCACATCAGGACCGAGCGCCCTGGAAAGGGATCAATTGTCGCTCCTGTCGACAGCATTGAGGGACCAGTTGTACTTCTCAAGGATGGCTCAGTGAAACAAGTTCAATCTGCAGTTGAAGCAAGACAGCTTCAGCATAAAGTATCACGAATAATATACCTTGGCGATATTCTTGTGGCACTTGGTGAGTTTTTGGAGAACAACCACCCACTTGTACCATCAGGGTATTGCGAGGAATGGTGGTCTCACGACCTAGAACGTGCTTGGACTGTTCTGAGTCCAAATCAGATGAAGAAACGGCTGGCAGGGTCCAAAATTACGACTGCAGATGTTGAGATGTTTATCGAATCTCCTTTAGCACAAAAACCAACCCCCGAACAAGCCCTCCACCTATCTAAGAAGCTGAAAATCCCACTCCATCCAAAGTACTTGTATCGCTGGCTCGCCCTACCTGTCAAGGAACTACTGGGCCTGAGGAAGTGGTTCCTATCAAAGAAAGAGATGAAAGAAACCCCTGAAGGAGAGAGAATAGCTCTTCCTCATAGCCAGAAGTTCAAGAGGATGCTGGAGGAAATCGGACTCCCTCATGAAGTCACTGGGAAACGTGGGCAGATCATTCTCACAGATAGCCCGCACACTATATTGGCACAACTTGGCACTGAGAACCCAGTTGTGAGGGATTCTGATAATTCCCTTGATGTGCTCAACAGCTGCTCAGCTGTACGGCTGAAAGACAAATTGGGCTTCGCAATTGGTGCTAGGATGGGTCGTCCAGAGAAAGCAGAAGAGAGGAAAATGAAACCTCCAGTTCAAGTTCTATTTCCAGTGGGACGAACAATAGCAAGTGAACGGCGAATTGAACGTGTTGCCAAGAGCTCTGAACAGATTCTTAGTGTTGAGTCATTCGACTTGGACTCCAACAATGGAGCAGTTCTTTCTGGTAGGTCAAATGCAACCCTTGAGCTGGTACATCGTACTT
>JBHLND010000014.1:0-22725 GCA_048937485.1 Promethearchaeota archaeon | reverse complement strand
GGCCCTGGTCTAGATCACGCGCCATTTCTGGTCCATGTGATTCCTCAGCGAAAGGGAGTAGTTCCATTAGACATTGTGCGTGCTGGAAGATTGGCTACGAGCGTCCGGAAGAAGTTCATAATCGCAACAGTTAAGGAAAATGCCCATATTGCCTATTACAGCTTTGTATGGCATCGCCCATAGACATTATCGCCTAAACCCATGAGGAAAACAAATAAGGGCCCACTGCGTCGGTTTCTCAGTCTCATCGAGCCCACGAGGGTGAATTCTAAAATGGCAGACAAATCAGAGAATGCAAAGACCTTCGGCGCATTGTTGGCGCAGGCGTGGGAGAACACGCCCTCCTTCATTTGTAGCAATGATGACTACATCTACTGCCTGTTTCCAGCCGATGAAACGAAACAGACGTGGGTAGAAGCATCGCTAACTTTCCCTGATGGTTCTCTTGACAAGAAGGAAATTGCTGCTGCAACGGCAACAGCACTCCTAATAGAGGAGCTAAAGGTTCTGCCCACTTATGGCGCAGAAACAATTGTCAACACAAAAGCAAAGTTAGACACCGCAGCCGCACGTCTGGGTACTCTAACATGAGAATATCGTGACTACTTAGCAAACAGAGCCGCATGGTTCAGACAATTATGATTGTCAAGGGTTGGGTTAGCTCATGCCTGACAGTATGGTCTTATGTCCATCGTGTGGGGAAAAAGTGCCATCTGGTCGTTTCTGCAATTCCTGTGGATATTCTCTTCCAAATCCTGACACACAGGACATTGAAAAGCATGCAGGCCCAGAGAGTGAACTAGGGGCCGATTCTGTCCCTGTGAAGGCCCGCGGACCAATGCCACGCTTTGCGTTCACCATTTCCGGGGTGGATGAATCGACTTCAGCCACACTTCTTTCGCGTGCAGAGCTTGATATTATCGGTGATGAGCTGGATTTGCTAATTGACCAAATTGGTGCAACTCGGCAGGCTCTTCAGCTCAAGGAAGCTGATAAGGCGGTTCTTACAGCGAGAGCGGAACACCTCCGGAAAACCTTTGATCAAACAAAACGTAGGCGGAATGAACTTGCGAGCTTTGGTGGAAGTCTTCCCCTGGAAGGTATCCTACACAGCCTTGATGAGCAAGAAGCCAAACTATCAAAGCTAGATGAGATGCAGGGGTCTTTGGATCAGGTAATCTTCAAGGAACAGAAGTCGAAGATTAAGAGCACCATCAAGTCGCTGAATAAAGACTTGAAGTCTGCCATAAAGGATGCCGAGCGATGGCAGAAGGCACTTGCTAAAACCCGCAAGGAGCTTCTTCGTGAAGGGAGCCGGTTGGATGCAAAGCATAAGATTGGCGATATTTCAACAACTGCTTTTGAATCATCGAAGGCAGAAGTTGAGCGTTTCATACGCGTCATCGCCGTGGGCTATAAAATGCTAGATGAAGCACTAGAATTAGCAAAGAAGAGGTAACCAGGAGTGATAGGAATTGTCCGCTAGCCTCCAAGAATGTACTCCTCTATGTAAGAAATTCAAATGTGATCGCAAACCATCTGCGATGAAGATAATCCGCAGGAAGGAAGCAAAGGCCATTTGGTGCACTGAGGTTGACGACGAATGCGATGGTCCCTGGTGCAAATTCGGCATTTGTACTCAGCGGAAGATGACCGATAGCGGGATGTGCAAGGAAACAGTCAGTCGTAATGTACCCGAGCCGAAGCATAATACGTATTTGACTGACCAAGATTATGATATGGATGAAGGCATTCCGAAGAAGTACGCGCGAGAGCTACGAGGCGCCTCTTGATCGACCGTGGGCATGCTTTGCTGTCCCACAATGTCTATAAGCACCACGGCGGTCACTGCAGAGCAACCTAGGTGAGTATACGTGTTCGAAGAAATTCGTCCTGAGATACGGGCGCTGATCTACCTGATGGTAGGATTGTCTTTCCTAGGCATCGGTATAATCCTCAGTCAGGTTGCCTTTGCAATTGGTTTTCTTGGGCCCCCTTAGAAATACATTGAAGTAACAGAGTGATTTCCCTTGAGTCGTCTTGACGATATAATTCGTCTTCTTCTGGATTTCGAGGGAATCTCCCGTAAGTTTGTCTTGCCATCAATAATCGGGAAGCTCAGACTAGAATCATTTCACGGCAATCAGGCCCATGGGCTCGGTGAGGATTCCGCCGCAATAGGAACTCAAAGTGACGAGGTGATTCTTCTTACTACAGACGCCATTGTTGAAGAGCTCTGCTTGATGTCTCCCCAAGCCGCTGGTTTCAATGCAGTTCTTGCCAATGTAATGGACATATATGCTGCAGGAGGCACTCCAACATCATTTGCGGCAGCCCTATCTTACTCTGACAAGAACATTGGCAGCCAATTGCTGCAGGGTCTGATTGACGGTTCCCATACATTCCAAGTTCCAATAGTAAGAGGCCATACAAATCCACTTGCACCCTCTACCTACGTTGTGGGGTCCGCCACTGGCACGGTACAACGAAAATCCCTTCTGACCGCAGGTGGAGCCAAAACTGGTGATGCATTGGTGCTCCTTTTTGACCAAGTTGGCAAGAGGGGATCAAGCTACAGACTGGGTTGGGACTCAGTAACAGGGCGTACATCAGAAGAAGTTGTCAAACGGCTCTCTGTTATGAATGACTTGGCAAATCTGCAACTACTTACTGCTGCGAAAGATATCTCAGTGGCTGGAATGATTGGAACTGCAGGGATGCTTCTTGAATACTCAGGGAAGGGTGGCATCATATCTCTCGACAAAATCGATGAATGCCGACCTGATGCCATTGGTCTGGAAGACTGGCTTAGAATGTTCATCTCATTGGGGTTCCTTGTAACCACGCCAAAGAAGGACCTGCAAGAAGTTGGCCAGGTAGCAAAGGAACATGGCGTTATATCTAGGGAAATTGGTAGTGTCGATGAAAGCGAAACACTCCGACTCTTTCTTGGGTCCGACGAGAATGTAATCTTCGACTATTCAAGTGGCCCCATCTTTACACCAAGAGGAACCATTGAGCAATGACCACTGCCGTCATAGTTATAATGCACGCACTCCCGACCTGTGGTGAGTGAGGAAATTGTCATCGAGTGATAAGATATGCAGCATCACGGGTTGCAACAAAGCTTCGAAGAGATCATTTGCCACAGTTAGAATTGTGGAAAGCGTTTCAAAAACCGGTCTGAAGCTCAAGGATGCTCGCTCTCGCAAAACTTACCTGTGTTCAGACCATTGGAAGAGTGTGAAGAAGGCGTTCAAGAAGGATACCAAAGGCGAACGAATGCGCTGGGGCCACTAGACTGCCACGTAAACACGGTACTAGTTGCCTTGGAGTCTTTGCTTGGAGTTTAACCAAATGACGAAGGAAAAGGAGGCGTTTGCCAAGCTAAGGCCAAATTGGAAACTTTGGCTTGAGTTTGACGGAGAATATGTATTTGGGCCAGGGGCATTTGCGATACTAAAGCATGTGCATGAAAGTGGCGCCCTCACAGGAGTGAAGGATTCGACCGGAATGTCATACCGATATGCGTGGGGCGTAATTAGGAAAATTGAAGAGGTTCTGGAAGTCAAGCTCCTTGAAACATTCAAGGGTGGCCCTTCTGGCGGCGGGGGCGCCAAAGTCACTGATTTTGGTCTCAAGCTAATGGATATGTTTGCGACTGTACAAAAGGGCTTTGAGAATGCAAGTAAGCTAGCTAATCAATGAAAGTCTAGGAGAATCTAATCTCTATTGCCTTATTTGGACAATGGCTCTTGCACTCCAAGCACATTATGCAATCAGGGGAATACATATGTCGATACGGAAACCGTCTGATCCTAATGTTCATTGGACAGACAACCTCGCAGACATTGCATGTGTTAGGAGTGCATCGTGCAGGATTCCGGCCAATGCCAATGAGCGAGTCTCTGGAAAACACACTATAGAACCATCCTGCTGGACATATCCAGCGGCAGAACCATCTTGGAAACCAAATTCCAATAATCACTATCAGAGCAACAAAGAGGAGCTGTGCCAGAGCCCATCCCCATGTTGAGAAATACCAGAGTGTTCCTAAGTCGGTGGGCCAAGGTTGCTGGGGCAAAATCACGAAAATGATGTTTGCAGGATTGAATGGGGCATAGGCGTCTTCAGCAAAGATGCCTAGCAATTCCACCAAGTTGCGCTCTGTACCAAGAATGGTACTAATTCCTACCCAGACTGAAAAAAACACAGCCAAGACAAAGACATATGCTTTGAATCTTCGGAGCTCCTTCTCTGTGTTCTGCGTGGGTCGAAGTTTTTCCTTCTTTGGCAGTGTAGCAAAATCCTGAATTGTACCAATTGGGCAAATCCACGCGCAGCCCGCTCTTCCGACTACTGTGAGTATGATAATCATCGCTCCGATTGTAAAAAACGGAAAAACGCCAGAAGAGAACTCCCTTTGCAAAGTATCAAAACTGCCCGCCAAAACTGCTACGGATCCCTCTAGTGGTGCTAAGATTGGTAGGGCTGGTACAGCATCTCTAATTCCCTCCCAGAATGCAACAATCTGCTCGGTTCCCGCCCACGCTGCAAGAACATACACATTGATTCCGATAAAGAAAACCAGTTGAACAACTCTGCGTAGCATTCTTACATTAAAAACCAATCCAACTGGATTTTTGATACTAATCCTCTTAGAGGGTGGTTTCTTTAACTCCTCAATAGCATCTTCAGGAGGAACTACTTCCTCCTCTTCTTCTGCATTAATATCCTCGGACATTTCAGCGTCTTCTGCCATTATAATCAGTCCTTGGCAAGGGCGGTGTTTGCGCGGAAACCTGAGCCATCATTAAAAACATTGTGCTGGAAACCTGTATGCTCCAAGTCATGTTCTATCTGCGTTTAAAGCAGAACCGCTGTAAAGAGGATTTCAACGACTCCATTTACAAGGCGAATCGTCAACGAATTATCGCCAGATGACACTCCTGTTAAAAGACTGACTTGATGAAGATATGTCTTACTCCATTCAGTTCGCTCCATACCCTCCTTCTGAAAAAAGACTGTAAGGGTGTTTCCATCTGCGGATACTGTTACGTAGTCTGGCACCATAATTCTGACTTCGGTATTGTTGGTGATCCCAAGATCCACTAGAGCTGTTCTATTTAGAAGACGGTCTGCGAAAACTGCAGCGTTTTCCAGATCAGTAGCATTTCCAAGGGTATTGATAGCAAACATTAATGCAGGAACGCCTATGATGACTACAGTCGTTAACCCTAGGGCGATGAGCACCATCTTCTCAAGAGACCTTGATACCATACCTCTATGTCATACAATCCTCCCAATAAACGGCCCGCTCCGAACTTGCTAGCATCTCATCACTAAAGCCAAGGTTTTATGAAGCTCATTCCTTGAACCATGTGGGCACATTCTATGAAAGAGCTTATTCCCGTTCACATTGGCTTGGTTGGCCACATTGATCACGGGAAAACCGCCTTGGCAAGAAGACTAAGCGAGAAAGTATCAACTGCAGGCCTTGACAAGCACCCTCAAGCACAGGAGCGAGGAATTACAATTGATCTAGGTTTCACAATGTTTGTTGCGGATGATTTCCTAGTGACCCTTGTGGATGCCCCCGGCCATGCGGATCTTATTCGCAGCGTGATTGCGGGCTCCAATATTATCGACTCTGCAATACTAGTCGTTGCTGCTGATGAAGGACCAATGGTGCAAACGGGAGAACACATTGTCATCCTAAGAGCAATGGACATTGACACGCTTGTCGTTGCCCTTACCAAGATTGATTTGGTCAGTGAGAATCAACTGAACATAGTCGAGAAGCAAACGCAACTAGTACTAGATGGTGCTGATTTCAAGAGAGTTGAATTTGTGAGAACATCTGCGAAGAGTGGAGAAGGAATAGAGGAGCTAAAAAGGCTACTTCAGGATATCGTGAAGCCCAAGACTCGAGATAGTAGCGGGCCTTTTCTGATGCCTTTGGACCACGCATTTCCTGTAAAGGGGTATGGTACTATTGTCACTGGAACCATTCAACGAGGGGCAGTTAAAACTGGGGATACAGTACAGATTATGCCTCAAGGGAAGACCACTCGCGTTCGATCGATTCAGACATTCGGCGAACCGCGAAGCACGGCATCTGCCGGAGACCGAGTTGGAATGAACACCCCTGAGATTAGTCACTCAGAGGTATCCAGAGGCAACTACCTATCTAAGATTGGGCACACCTTATATTCCCGCCTTTTGCTTGCAGGATTCGACAGGAATCCACTATACAAGGGACGGATAGCAAGCAAGATGGTAGTAAGTGCCACCGTTGGAATGGCGTCAGCAACTGCGGAAATTGTCCCTGTTGAACGTGAAGGGGGCGATTTGGTCGTAGTTGCAGACATGAGCAGCAGATCATTTGATGCTGCTATTCTTCTTCAAAGAAACTTAGTTGTTGAATCGGGAATGAGGGTCTTGTTGATGAGAACCGATCTCCCTCCCACACATATGCGCATTATTGGCTCAGGGCGTGTTGAACAAGCTTTCAATACCCTTCTTCTCAAGAAAAGGAAAAAGCGAATTGGACGAATCACTCGAGTTCGTGAGGAGGATGTGCTTGTGGAAGGTCTGGCGTCCAGCAAACGTGTTGCTGAATCATTGTCAGGCTTATCAGTTCGTACATCAGATGGCATAGTAGGTACTCTTGGTCGTCCTTTTGGCACGCGAGGTGTTCTTACTGCCACATTTGAAGGAGATGTATCCGAATCCACAGATGTGGTCTATGAACGAATGGTCGAGGAGGAATTTGCCTTTGGACGTTGATGACAGATTGAAAGGACTTATACCCAAAAACATAGAAGAACGCGGACGAATTACTCTTGATGCTCTACTTGCTCCAGCTAAGGACGTGCTACACCGTCGGGTTTTTCCAGATACGCCTTTGTCTGACGATCAAATCACTCTTCTCTTGAAGCTTCTTTCTTCCATGGACACTGATAAAGACCCAAAGGCTGCTCGTGTGGGGGAGCGCGAAGGTCGAATTGCTTCGCCTCTTCTCAACCAGTTATCAGGCGGCTTCAATCACGGTATTGGCAGGAGTGGTCATGTCGTGGGGCCTCAGCCAAAGGCACCAGGAGCATCTCTGATGCAGCAGGTTGCGAATAGTGTTGCTCTGGATGCTATACGAAAATTGGGCCTTCGAAATAC
The DNA here is from genome assembly GCA_048937485.1 of Promethearchaeota archaeon. Classification (GTDB taxonomy): domain Archaea; phylum Asgardarchaeota; class Thorarchaeia; order Thorarchaeales; family Thorarchaeaceae; genus SMTZ1-83. Next base: position 15,552 of record JBHLND010000014.1, on the reverse strand, counting down.
AAAAGGCAGTATAATCATGCCCCTTTCAACCGGCATGTCCATTGCTTTGGTCCTGGCGACTCTGAGAAGAGAGCATGACGTGAAACGTGTCTTGTATCCAAGAATAGACCACAAGTCACCTCGAAGGGGAATTGCTCTAACTGGAATGAAGATTGTTGATATTCCGACAGTTTTGAACGGTGATGCAGTTCAGGCAGATTTGGCTTCATTGGAAAAGAGCCTCAGAGATGAGGACTCTGTTGCTGTATTAGCAACAACTACCTTCTTCCCCCCCAGAGAGCCTGATCCTGTAAAGGAGATTGCCAAGCTCTGTCAAGAAACCGATACACCATTAGTAATTAACAACGCTTACGGAGTCCAATCCTCTGAAATGATGGCAAGGATTAGCTCCGCCATAGACGCGGGTCGTGTAGATGCCATAGTTCAGAGTAGCGACAAGAATTTCCTGACACCAGTGGGCGCCTCAATCGTGGTATCTCCAGAAGAGAAGATGATTGAATGGACCTCCGAAACCTATGCTGGACGTGCAACCGCAGCTCCAGTTGTTCAAACTTTCGTAGCTCTGCTCTCCCTAGGTCTTACTAGATACAACAAGCTCCAACAGCAACAGGTAGAAAACAAGAAGCAACTGCATGCAAGTCTTTCCGAAATAGCAGAATCCTCTGATCAGAGAGTGCTTGATGTTGATAATATCGTTGCATGTGCAATCACGATGGACAATCTTGATGTTCGTAATATTGGCGCCAAGCTATACAACTCAAGAGTAACAGGACCCCGCGCAATTGAAAAAGGTGGATTTGGCTCCTGCATAGACATGTACCCTCACAGCTATTTGGTGATGAATGCAGCTATTGGAACCACACAAAATGACATAGAAATGGCTACGGCGAAACTCTATAAGGAGGTCAAAGGTTAACGTTTTGGAGCCTGAGGGAGGCTGAAAATTGGAAGAAATCGGTAGCAAGACCGAAGTCAGCCGTACAATGAGTTATGATACTGCTGACTCCGCGGTTGTATTTCGACTGGCATGGTATGCAGTGGCATCTGCCCCTGGAGTTCTTCTGAACGAGTATAGTGAAGCTGAGAGTCAGATATTCAAAGGCAAAGCAATTTTTTCAGCTAATAAGGAAGCACAGAAGTTCAGTGTGAGAATTTGGGTCGAGGAGGCTCAGAGGTCAGTTGGAATCACTGTATGGGGCGATGAGGAATCATCCAGTACAAGCTATGCTGAGAGTATCGAATCCAGTTTGAAATCTTCTCTTGATAGGTACATCACACTCTCTGATGATGAGAAATCCAAACTACGCAGAGCGCTTGTGGCCAAGACCTGCTGGGATCGTTTGGTATTCGAGATTCTAAACAAGGCCCCACTCAGTGATGTCTATATTCAGCTTGCTCATGGTAGAGAAATGATGATTAAGGCCACTGAGGGCGAAGACATGCATGCACTTACATTGTCAACTTCTGGTTGGCTTTCGAGGATTGAGTCCCTTCCAAGAGAAGAAGCATTACCCGGTAGTGTTGCAGCAGAACTAGCCAAGAAGAGCATTGAGTGGAAAAAGGACACCCATGAAGTCATAGCGCGCTATCTATAGACCGTAGCAAACCCTCAAGCTTATGTTCGATTTGCTCGCTATGGTTACATGGCCTTCTATAGGGTCGGTGGTCCGGCTCCGTGGGCTTCAAACCCATGATCGTGCAAGCGATGAGAGTTCGATTCTCTTAGAAGGCCGCCATTTTCGTCTTTCAAGAATTACCTTGAATTAGGGCTTCTAACCTCAGTATCAATTCCTTTCCAACTTCAGCATGTGTCAACTCTTCCAGCTTAGCTCTTCTTAGGATTTCCTTTCTCAATCTAGATACCTGCGGGTCGCCTCGGAAATAGGGATTCTCTCTCAGGAATTGATTTACAATTCGCCTAGTTGTAACGTCCAGCCGTTCATCTAATCCCAGTTCGAAAGACGACTTTTCCCTACGTGCGGGCTGCAAGCCTTTCAGCTTCAGGACTATGTCCTTTGCAGCTTCGATGGGAGTTGTTTCAAGCAAGTTTACGGATGATATTGGACGATCCCATGCATATTTTGCCCCAGGAATATCCAATCGTTCATTGATTCTTTCAAGCACCTCAACAGGAATTGGTCTGTCACGTGATTCATTTATTCTAATAGCATCGCTGAGAGGCGTGGACACATAAACAACCGCAAATCCACAATTATATTGAAGTGCTATCTCATAGAGTTCATGCCGCATGCTTGTGTAGTAATTTGTGTCATCATGAATTATTGATACTCCTTTTTCAACAAGTATCCATGTCTTCTCCAACGCGGCCTTTCTGACGCTATTCTCCAACTCCGGTGTGAAATTAAAATGAAACTCATCGTCTCTCCAATCATCGGTACTTATAATCTCCAAAGGTCGTGAAGATGGGAAGCTAGCTTTGATTGCTTTTGCTAGGACTGTTTTTCCTGATGCGGGGATTCCACATAGCGCTAGAATGAATTGAGTCATTGATGAATAGCGGAAGTGAGGTACTCTGAAAAAGAATCTGGTTATGCCTTTGAAGGCTGTAGTAGAGGTTTTTCCCCTACTACGGTTTGATTGTGATTTGCAGGCTATTTGCAAGGTCCTTGTATCTGTTCCTTACAGTGACCTCCGTAACATTTGATGCTTCAGCAATCTCTCTTTGTGTGCGTCGATCATTTGTGATGATGCCAGCGATGTATAAAGCTGCAGCTGCTAGACCACCAGGGTCTTTGCCAGCAGTAATACCTCTGTTTCTGGCATCGTTGATGATGCCCATTGCAGTCTGGACGGTCTTTCCATCCAATCCAAGATCTGCAGAGATCCTTGGCATGAGATCGTTGGCTGATGGAATCGGAACTTTAACATCAACATTGCGAAGAATGAGTCTGACACACTGCCCAAGCTCCTTTCTGTTGACCCGTGCCTCGGTTACAATCTCATCTAACTGCCGTGGTATCTTGTGAATTCTGCATGACAAGTAAATTGTGGCCGCTACCATTCCCTCAATGCTTCGTCCTCTAACCAGTCTCTTTGAGAGAGCTTTTCTGTAAATCAAAGCAGAGGTTTCCTTGGTTTCATGAGGGACTCCAAGCTGAGAGGTGAGTCGATCCATTTCACTCATTGCAATGCTCAGATTCCTATGCTGCGAGCTATGAACGAGTGTTCTGATCTGCCATTTCCTCATTCTGTAGATTGCAGCACGGGCGCTAGCGGCAATTGCTCTGCCATTTGCATCCCTGTCACTCCAACCGATTGTTGTAGCTAGACCCTTGTCAGCCATGGTGAGGGTCATAGGTGATCCGGTTCTTGCTCTGGCATCTCTCTCTTCGGATGTGAATGCTCTCCATTCAGGTCCCGAGTCAATAATTCTTTCACTTGCTACGCATCCACATGAGGTGCATATGCTCTCGCCACGTGATGTATCTTCGTAGAAATCATTACTTCCACAGATAGAGCAGACTTTCATCCCTCGCTGTGTATTGTTCAAGGAGCGGACTGGTTTCGCCATTTGATCACCTTATGCTTTCCTCTCAGGATTTGGCCGGATGTATTATGACTACCAATCAATGGTTTAAAACCGGCCTCCGAAAGGAGAGTGTTCCGATGCGCTATAATTTTCGTATATAAGTTTAAGCATGCATGAACTAAAATGTGACCGATTTCGAACACATAATGTTGTCAATAGAAATGAAAATCCATGTAAAAACAATGTAGGCGGACGCCCGGAAGCATCACGAACTCCGGCTGTGTGGGGCCAGCCATGGACAAATGGGCGTCCACCATAAGCTACCAAGAATCGGTTGATAACCCTGGCTTTACTCAAGGCACGCCATTTCTTTTACAACAGTCTCGGGAATGACCCGAATATTGTCGTAATAGGTTTCTCCCGAATCTTCAATTGTTGTTTTAGAGAGTGCAACTTTTAGTAGGCCATTCTTCTTCCCCAGATAGTATCCTGCAACGAATTGCAGCGGGACCTGCGCATCTTCAGCTTCTTCCTTAGTCATCGAGCAGCACTCCACACCTGGGCTTTCGTATGTTACTTCGATTATTTCATGTGACTCGCAAGCTGGATGCCGACTCAGAAGCCTTGTTGCTCCTTCTAATTGGTGTTTGCCTGCGACTCTCTCCACCATAGATGCATCGAAATGGAATGGATCTCCTTGAAGTCTGTGAATTGAGGGTACCAAGAAAATTGTCCGGTCCTCCACGGCTTCAATGGTGTCCTTTCCCCCATCCATGTATCGCTTGTCTTGGCTTTCTCCCACCATGTAACGAATGTAATGGCGTTTTGCGTCCATCTTTTTCTTTTCGCCACCATTGTCATTCTTGGTGACAACAGTGTCTTGTGACATTATCATAGCGGTGAACGGATTCTTCTCCATTGTGATCACTCTACATTATTAACTATAGTTAATAATTGCGTGACCTCTTATAAAACTTCTGCCATGTTGAAATTTGCCACTGCCGAACTATTAATGAAATGAGCGATGAAATCTCCAATGAGGCGAATGGATGGAATATCTGGTGATAATTCTTGGAGCATCCTTGTTCGGGCTTCAGCATAGTGGCATTTCTGCACTTCGAGTTAAGAACAAAATCATTGACCGCTTGGGAAAGCAGGGGTATTCTAGAATCTTCACAATCACCAGTATTGTGACATTGCTCATTCCCTTTATTGCGATGGATTTTTGGAACTGGCTCTATCCGATAGCCTCGTTTGAGTCATACCATCCTGTCCAGGTTCTTGTTGCAGGCCTATTAATTGCGAGTGGAGCTGTATTGGCTATGAAAGCATCAAGTGTAATCTCAGTGAGTACCGTTGCTGATATGCGGAGCGACAGAACACCTGAATTGATTACGGATGGTATCTATGCCAAGATCCGTCATCCGCTCTACTTGGCTACCATACTACTACTAGTCGGTCTTCTGTTGCTTTACCCCTTCATCGAAGTGACAATCTTTTCATTAAGTCTAATTGCATATACTCTGATAGGCTCGTACTTCGAGGAAAGAAAACTAGTCGCGCATTATGGTGAGAAATACATCGAGTACCGAAAGACTGCTGGCTTCATACTGCCCAAATTGCGCAAGGTTTCGTCCTAGTGCTTCGACGAGTCAGACCCTAATCTTGGAAAGATGGCGTGCACGTTTCACTTCTGCTGAGCCAACCTCCACAATTTCTCCCTTCTCTACAACAAAATGAGCCGTTTCAATCTCTGGTGTAAAATGTTTCTTGAGGTCTTCAATAATGAAATGAAGCTGAACGCAATGTGGACTTCCGTCGATAGTTAATGCAGTGACTTTTGTGATTCCTGCGTACCGTATTATGGAACCAATTTTGAAACCGGCTTGGTTTACATGGTTTTCTTCAAGGCATACATGAAGTGTTGCCCATCCACCATCCTTTTCTCTGAACCTATCAACTATGTTGGGAAAACGTGTATTCATGCAAGTCCCAATGAGTAGTATTCTTCCTTTCTCCCTGAGTCGGGCATCGCCCACATTAGTACACATGAGGCTGTTGGCGCACACACAACCGCAGTCACAACTCACTCTACCACTTCCTTCTTTGTGGTTGAGCACTGTCCGCGTCATCTTCCGCTCTGTATGAGCGCTCAATCAGAGGTGCCGCAATTCTAGCAATCATGTCCCCCTCAAAGACATAGACCATTTGACTCATAGAAACGACTTTTCCATCATAAAGCGATTTTACGTCTCCTTTATCCTGAACCGATCCCAAAACATCCCCATTCCTCACTTCTTCTCCTGGTCGAATACTTGATACAAAGAAGCCCTCGGTGTCAACGTTTACCTGTCTAGTGATTCCGGTTAGGGTGCTAGCTGCCTCAATCCCTTCCCCAGGAATCATGCCCTTGATGCGCATGAAATTGAGGATGGCCTCGCGAACTTCTACTGCTGCCTGCGGGTCTACTCCATTACGAACCCCTCTCATTTCTATCGCGATCGCTGCAACGCCTTCATGGGCTGCCTCTGTGGCCAGCATACCTCGTCTTCCTGTGCTTTGGACAACAAGAGGAAGAGCGATTTGCGATGCCAGATTCCTTACATGGATATAGTCTCGATGAAGTGCAACAACATGACTTACACAGGGCTGCTCTCCAGTCCGAAGATGAATCACGCTGTCAGCTTGGACTGCTCTTCTCCAAATCTCCCACGCTGTTCTTTCTGTCACTGATCCATGTTCATTTCCCGGAAAGACTGCATTGATGTCCTTTGAATCAAGTGGTGAAACCTTGACCCCAAGGCGAAAAGCCAAGGGATTTGCCACTGGCAGTACTGTAACAGACCCATCGATCCTATCCAAGTCTCGCAGATGCTTCAAAATCAGATAATTCGCATAGGCATCAGTGCCTGACCAACCATCCATCGCTGATACGATTAGCATGTTTGGCTTCTCATCTCCAAAAGTGTAAAATCCCAATGTAGTACCCGTTTTGGGGTCAATATCAAGAGCATCCACGGTAGCCTTTACCATGCCCAAACCTTCTGCTGAGTGATACATCAAATAGGTCTAGGGAAATATGAATAGGTGTAACACGAGAAACACTCCGTGTAAACCGTGAATTCCTTTGCTAAGTACAGTTGAATAGGTAAATGTCCGTATGAAATTTATCGGATCCGAAATTATCGTGGCGGCCCAGGGCATATTGGCTTCCAACTCTGCTACGGCGCACATTCATTAGTCCGGAGCCAACCCCACAGTGGCTGGGGTCTCCAATCCAAATTAGCGGCACTCCCATGTCAGCTATCTCTCGACTGGTCGATGAAAGCCGCGGTTCCCAAGAGAGCAAAACCAAGGATGGATTGAATTTTATCACTGCGTCAATTGCCTCACATTGAATAACCCCCTTGGGATATGCAATGTCATACGCATCTCTCCTAGAATCAGTTGTAATCAGGGGCCTCTCCAGCAAGGGTCCAAGAAATTCAGCTAGCTTCCCATCTCCGCTCATTATCTCAAGGAATGGCTTTTCTTTACTGGATTTATGTAAGATAGTATTGACAATGTTGGCAAGTTCGGTCACAAACTCCACATTATAGATTTGAAAGATGAAACGGCCTCCTTCATTGAAGCCATTGCAGTACTTCAGCACATCATATTCGGCTTCAACTGTCTTGAAGAACTGGAGTACCTTGGAGTATGGAAGGATTTCACTATGAACATCAATGTATTCAGATTTGTCGCTTTTCATCCATTTGATGTTCATAATCAAATCAAAATGAAAGTCCATTTTACTCTATCCTTTGCTCTTGATAATCACAATGGATATCTGACCTTTGTTGAATTCTATAGGCAGAAGCAAACATTCCATCTTTAGGAGCAAGGAATATCGATGTGATGAAGATGAGTGCTATACGGGTAAGTCCACATCGGAGAAGCAAAGCAGAAATCGAGGCTTTACTCAAGGACAATAAGGACATTGATACAACTGATATCGGTCTTCTCTCAAGGCTTCAAATGGATGGGCGGGCTTCTTTCAATGCGCTTGCGCAGGATTTAGGCCTAAGTGTAGCAACAGTGAGTAAGCGAGTAGGAAAGTTGCAGGACCTAGGGGTGATACAGGGGTATTCTGCCGTAGTAAGTTGTGATAAACTCGGTTTCACAGAGAACCTTTGGCTGATGGTCTACTTGAATCCTGGATCAGATGTCACTAATGTTGGGGAGGAAATTGGGCGTCTTAGAGGGGTGAAACGGGTATACAGCATTTTCAGTGACTTTGACTTGCTCATACATATTTGCTGCGCAACTGAAACTGAGATAGACACAAGTATCAGGAAAATTGGCGAAACAAGGGAAGTCACTAAGATCACTAAGATGAGTGTCTTCAAGAAAATCAAAGATGATTTCAGGGTGCAAATCTAGCAAAAGATCCCTTTTGCCAGAAACCCCCTCAGTATTCTAAGGCGCCTGTATGCATTATCAGCTTCCATTCATTGAGCCCAACTTTGGTGTAGACTTTACACACTCTTCCTTTCCAATGATTCTCATTGCCTTTTGGATCTCTCCAGAGTGTGTCAATGTCCACTACTGCAAAACCCCCATCACCTTCCTTCGAAGTGACAACCTTCTGTAAAATCCTATGATTATGAATAAGCGTATGAGTGTCGAATAGCTTCCGATAGGCTTCTCCCCATCGATCATAGTCGAATTTACCAAGCTCAAGAACCCAATCCATTGGATCATGCGCCATAGCATCCTTGGGCCACGGCCATACCATATCCGGGTGGAATATCGAGAGCAGCAAATCTACATTCTGAGTGTTCCAGGCCAAAGTTTCTTTGTCTACCATGTCTACAATTGCCAGGTGTACTTTATCGGGCTTCATAGGAACCGCCACGCTCCGCTGGTCAACTTGTGTTGTCCAAAGCTCTAATAAGGTACTTCTATCTTTAGCAAAGATGAGAGTGAGCCAGGATGGATTGCGTTCTCGTCTATTGACAGATGCTGCTTTTGCGTGTCCTTTATAGAGGGCATTGGTTTTGGCTCCTCTAGTGCTTCAACATCAGTAGAGGTTACTTGTGATGAGCGAATATGCTAAAATCGAGAAGAAGTGGCAGAAGAAATGGAAGAAAGCCCGCATATTTGAATCGGATCCCGATCCGAAAAGGAAGAAGTTCTTTCTCACCGTTCCTTATCCCTATCCAAATGGCGCATTGCACATTGGCCACGGCAGAACCTACACAGTTGGAGATTTGATAGCCCGATTCAAGAGAATGCAAGGGTACAATGTCCTGTTTCCTATGGCTTCACACATCACAGGTACTCCAATCTTAGGAATGGTGGACCGCGTCAAGAGTGGGGACCAAGTAGCCATTGAGCAGTATAAACGAGACCTGCGTGTCTATCTGGACACAGAAGAAGAAGTTGATGCTCAGATTCAGAAATTCGTTGACCCTTGGGCTACTGTCAACTTCTTCGCAGACGCCATATTCGCTGACTTCGAGGCATTGGGCTACAGTATCGATTGGCGGCGTAAGTTCACTACGGGCGATGATATCTATAATCGCTTCATCACGTGGCAGTATCAGAAGTTTATGGATTTGGGCTATATCAAAAAGGGTGCTCATCCTTTGCTGTATTGTCCCAACTGCGGGAATCCCGTTGGTGAGGATGACCTTCTGGAAGGCACCACAGCGAAGGTCAAGGAGTTCATTGGAATCAAGTATCCTTTTGAGGATGGATTTTTGGTAGCTGCGACCTTGAGACCTGAAACCACCTTTGGCATCACCAACATGTGGATCAATCCGACAGCAGACTATGTCAAAGCCGATGTGAATGGTGAAAACTGGATTGTATCCTCTGCCGCGGTAGAGAAACTAAAGCTACAGGCTAAAGAAGTGAAGGTGTTGGACACTTTTTCAGGTTCCAAGATTATTGGCAAGTCATGCAAGACCGTCCACGATGGCAGAGATATTCCGATTCTTCCTGCGGACTTTGTGGACGTTGACAATGCAACAGGGGTCGTGTATTCAGTCCCTGGTCATGCACCCTTCGACTATATTGCATTGAGAGATCTGTGGCAAAACCCCACTGTATTGAACCCTTATGGCATATCAGCGGAAGACGTGAGAGGCATCAACATAGTCATTATGATTGAAATCGCAGGCGGCAGTGAATTCCTAACAAAAGACATTGTTGAGAAACTGGGAGTGGAATCACAGAAAGACATGGAGAAGCTGGAGGAAGCCACTCAAGAAGTCTACAAGGCCGAATTCTATGAAGGAGTCATGATGGAGAACTCCGGACAATTCTCTGGTAGAAAAGTCAGCGGTGTCAAGGACGATGTCGTTGCGTGGCTAAACAGGCAGAATCTAGGTGATGTCTTCTACGAACCAGATGAACGACCCGTTGTTTGCAAGTGTGGAACCGATATTCAAATCGCAGTACTGGCTGGACAATGGTTCTTGGATTATGAGAGTCCAGGGTGGAAAGAAAAGGCGTGGGATGCTCTGAACTCTATGGGAATAATCCCTGATAACTTCAGAATCATGTTTGAATCCACCTTCGACTGGCTAGCCCAGAGACCGTGTGCAAGAAAAAGAGGTATTGGAACTCCTTTGCCTTTCGATTCAGATTGGATTATTGAGGCTCTTTCTGACTCAACCATCTATATGTCATTCTACACTATAGCCCACAAAATCAATGAGAACAAAATAAAGCCAAAGCAACTGACTTTGGGCTTCTTTGATCATGTATTTCTAGGGAAAGGAAAAGCAGAGAAGGTAGCAAAGGAAACGGGTGTTTCAACAGACCTGCTGACATCGATGCGAGATGAGTTTCTGTACTGGTATCCAAATGACGAGCGACACACAGCACCATCACACATCTCAAACCACTTGAGCTTCGCAATCTTTCATCATGCAGCAATCTTCCCCAAAAAGCATTGGATTCAATGTATCAGTCTAAATGAGCACATGAATATGGAGGGAGGGAAGATGTCCAAGAGTAAGGGCAACACAATCCCTCTGGGAGAAATCCCAAAGAAGTATGGGGCCGACGTGTTTAGGACTTACGTGTTGTCTGCAGCTGAGCCAGGGAGTCTGATGGACTGGAGAGAAAGAGATGTTCCAGCTGTGAGGAATCGAATCAGGCAATTCAGTGAGATCATGAAGAAGTACTCAAAGAAGACACCCAAAGTATACACCAAGAAGGAGAACCCAACTGAAATCACCAAGTGGATTCTGTCTCGAGTGAATTCCATCGTTCATGAAAGCACAGAGCATCTCAACAATTTCAGAATACGTGATTTTGCTATCACTGCTATGCATGAAATGATTCGGGTTATCAATGGCTATCTGAACAGACCAGGTGTGCCAAAGGAAGAGCGTGAGGGTACTATGTCACACATTTGCGACTTATGGGTTCGAATGTTGGCACCAATAATACCACATGCCTGTGAGGAGTTCTGGTCAAAGATGGGACACGATGATTTCGTATCTTTAGCTGAATGGCCAAAAGCTGACAAGAAGCTCATTAATCCCGCTGCCGAGATGGCCCAAGAGGTTGTGGAATCAACAATTCGTGATATTAGAGAGATTGCTAAACTGCTGAAGGATAAGAAAGCTACCAAGGTTCACATCTATGTGGCACCAGAATGGATGTTCCAGGCAATGAATAGCATCCGTGAGGCGAATTTGGCACTGATAGTTGGAGACATAATGAAACATCTGATGTCAAATCCAGATTTCCGCAAGCATGGTAAGCAGGTCACTAGCATTGTTGATAGAATCGCCAAAGAGAACGGCTTATGGGACCACTCAAAGAATTCTAGGGATGAGATAAATGTCCTAAGGGACTCTGTAGATTTCATTTCCTCTGAAGTCGGGATGGAAGTTGCAATCCATGATTCCAGCAAGACCGATTACGATCCACAGAATAAGGCCCGTTTTGCCTTGCCTGGGAGAGTTTCTCTCCTATTAGAGTAGGTACATCATGTGGCAATCAAGCAGTTCAGGCACTAGGAAAAAATCTTGATGCTCTTGTTGGCGTTCCAAGAGGTGGTTTCTTTGTATAAAACCATGGATGGACAGATTTATGTTGTCCTTCAGTCAAGATAGGCAAGTTACTGCTCTTGCGGGTGAGAATGTTGATTGTTGCATTCGTTATGGCTAAACTCGAATCGGCAAAGGCTCGCGAAGTATTGGAAAATGTGAGAGCCTTTGAAGAAGTGGAAGAGGCCCATCTCATCTACGGAGCATATGACCTTCTAATTAAAGGCAATTTCAAGACACCTGAGGCTCTCAGTGCATTTGTCGTTGACACCCTACGAAAGGTGGATGGTGTGAAAGACACAGTAACCAATGTCTGCGCTGCATGTGACTAGAGCAAGCTTTTGGTTCACTCTCTGGAGGCCAGCGATGATCTCTCCTATACTAGATCAGACCCTTTCCATCCTTTGCCAAACCTAGGCGCTCAAGTGTGTCTGGCAAAGGCAGTCCTGTTTCAACATTCCATCCACGGTGTTCATAGTATTCAGTCAGCATCTGATCGAGCTCCACTATTTGTCCCTTGGGTGGGCCCACAGGTGCTGGTTCTTTAGTCAGTCTATCCGGTAATTGGTCATCCTTACGTGTTACGCCACGTGCTGCATTGAACAGACGATTCAGATTGACTATCCGCTCACCAAGAGTCATGAGTTCTTCTTCTGTGAACTCCAGCCCATTGTGAACCTTGATGGCGATGGCCACATCCTTGTAGTAGAATTCTGGTGGAATCTGAGTACCATATTTGCAGAGTCCAAGGCTCTCTACTACGACCATATAGTCCTCGCATTCCTTGACCATCACACCCTTGTACTTCGGATTCAGTCTGTCTGCAATTTCAGGCAGATACTTCTCGCCAAAGCGTTCCTTGATCTCTGCATCAAAGCCTGCCTCGTCAAGAACTGGAAATGCATAGAGATGGTCTGCACCTCTAGCTGAGGTGACTGCAGCAAGCCCCATTGATTTCTGAGCGCGCGGCTCCTGTCCTGCAATCTCCTGTTTCTTGACTGTCATGACAAATCGTTCGGTACCACGACCAATCTTCTCAGCAGCGCGTGCACTGCCTTCTGCTAAGAGATTTCCAAAACCTTCCCGCAGGGCAATCATTTTAGTCAGATTGACAACGGTTTCGTGGTTGCCCCAGCTAAGATCGATTCCCCCAGTATCCTCGCTAGTAAGAAGACCCTCATCCCAAGCTTCCATTGCCCATGAGATTGTCGCGCCGAGAGATATTGTATCCATTCCATAGAGATTGGATAGATGGTGTGAGTAGAGGACTGACTCTAGATTATCATTTCCGCATCTAGACCCCAGAGACGACTGTGACTCGAACTCAGGTGATCCCCCTATGTACTTGTAGGGCCCAGTCTTTACTCTCGTATACCTCCCGCATCTTTGCAGACAGTTGAAATCGGCACGGGCCTTAACCAGATAATGCTGTGTGATTGCTTCTCCGCTTATCTTCTCATAGCCCTCGAATACTCCTTGCTTCATATTGTAACTGGGAAGACGTCCAATATGCTCCATTAATTCGACTAGATTTGTGGTGCCATACTTCACTCTGCCTTCGGTAAAGGCATTCTCGAGCATTCTCTTGAAGAACACATCCATTTGCTTCAAGTAGTTCTTCGGATCTGCAACCTCTATCTTCCCTCTTCCTCGTACTGAAACCGCCTTAATTTTCTTGGATCCCATAACTGCTCCAAGACCAGCACGTGCAGAAGCCCGATCACGGTCGTTCATCACAGCCGCGAATCTAACCAGATTCTCACCAGCTTGTCCTATAGCCAGAGTTCGCGCTCTCTTGTCGTGCTTTTTCCTGAGCCAATCGTCAGTTTCGAAGACATTGGTTCCCCAGATGGGTGAGGCATCTAGAAGATCCACATTGGCATTATTGATGTTTAAGTAGACCGGGTCTTTCGAGGCTCCTGTGAAGATAATTGCGTCATACCCTGCTAGCTTCAGCTCAGGTCCCCAAAAGCCAGCGGCATGACTTTCTCCCCAAACGTCTGTGAGTGGAGATAAAGCGGCTACGGTATGCCTTGAAGCCTGAGGGAACATTGATGCAGTTAGGAGCCCTGTCGCAATTCCAAGCACATTCTTTGGAGAGAGTGGGTCAATTCCCACTGGAATCATGTCAAACAGAACTCGTGAAAGGAATCCGGCGCCAAGTAGATACTTCTCTACAAGATCCTCCTCCACAGGCTTCTTCTCTACCTTCCCCTTGGTGAGGTCCACCCAAATGACTTGACCACCTATTCCCTTCATCACGCAAACTCCTCCTTGGTATAAAGCTCGTCATTATGTTCCTCGTAAAGCCTTGCCATTCGACCATCAGAATCTCTCTTGGCAAGCTCTGCACTGGTTGTGATCCAAATGGCGTCCGCCGGGCATCTTTCAACACACTGCCCGCACTGAATGCACTTTATTGCCTTTCCAGTATCTGGATTGATTTTGATTGCGTTGTAAGGGCATGCTTTGATACACTCTCTGTGCCCTGAACATTTCTTGTTGTTTACAATGACAACACCCTTGGAGGTTCTACTCAATGCACCCTCTGGGCATGCCTCAATACACGGCGCATCCTCACAGTTTCTGCAATAGAGTGGGAAATCTAAGCCCGGCTCTACCCTGACTACTCTTGCTCTTGACCATTCTGGACCAATTACTTTCGAGTAATACATACTGCAAACGTTTACGCAAATCATGCAGCCTGAGCAAACTTCAGGATCTCCATAGACAAACTTGAGCTCGGTCAATATCACACCTCTACTGGCGTTACATCACCCATTCTTTGAAACTGCCCGTGTCCCGGTTTGACAAGGGTTCGCCCTTCTCCAAACACTTGGACACCTCGCACATATGTCATGATTGGTGCTCCTACCATCTTCATTCCCCTGTACAATGACCATCCGCATTTTGAGAACATCACATCATCAGTAATCTTCTCTTCCTTTGTTGGATCCACGACCACGAAATCTGCATCTGATCCAACTTGTATCGTCCCTTTTCTTGGGTAAAGACCAAAGAGCTTTGCAGGGTTCAGCGATGTTATTCGTAGCAGCCTCTGATACGATAGGCGTCCCTTGTTAATGCCCTCTGATAGGAGCACTCTCAGAAGCGTTTGAAGTCCATCAACTCCAGACCATGCATCTCTGATGTCGTCCTTACCAGCCTCTTTCTTATGAATCGGGCACGGTGCATGGTCAGTTGCTACGATGTCAATTGAACCACGCAGTAGTGCCGACCAAAGAGCAGACATATCACGTTTCGTACGCAATGGAGGATTCATCTTGCTCTTCGGCCCAAGTCTATTCATTTCATCTCGTTGGAAGACTAAGTGATGCGGGCAGACTTCTGTGGTCACCATTAGACCCTTCAGTTTGGCACGTTCAACCTCAAGAATTCCCTCGCTCGTTGTAATGTGTGCCACGTGGAGATGTCCTCCCGCTTGCTCCGCTGTGCCTATCACTTGTCGCACAGCTAATTGTTCTGCGACATTAGGTCTTGAGAGGGCATGACTCACAGGCGCATCCCAATCATGCTCGAAATCTCTCTGGAATTCGTCCAAAACCCCCTGGTTTTCGGCATGTACTGTGACATGACCCCCATGTTCAGACACCTCACTAAGGGCTCTGAGAATTACCCCATCGTTTGCCAGATATGGTTCACACGTGAATGCCTTGAATGCTGCCACTCCTTTTTGGATTAGATGAGGGATAATTGCAATATTATCGGAGTTCATCATGCCCCCATAGAATGAGAAATCAACAACTGCCATTGATTCTCCCTGGTGGATTTTCTCATCTGCTGCCTTGAGAGTGTCCACTTGGTTCGTTAATGGCATATCCACAACTGTTGTGATTCCTCCCGCAGCTGCGGCTCGTGTGCCTGTTGAGAAATCTTCGTGCTCCAACATTGTTGGATCATGGATATGAGCGTGGCAGTCAATCACCCCTGGCATAATGACTTTGTTCTCCGCATCAATAGTTGTGCCAGCATCAGGAAGATGTGCGTCAG
>JBHLND010000213.1:0-5292 GCA_048937485.1 Promethearchaeota archaeon | reverse complement strand
AGACTCTAGCCGGAATTCCTCCAGCAAGACTAAATGGAGGAATGCTTCGATTTACGAGAGAGCCAGTCGCAACCACGGTGCCTTTTCCTATGGTCACGTTAGGCAAAACTACAGCTTGGGGCAGCCAGCAATTGTCTTCTATCGTAACAGGACCAAAAGTGACAGGATATCCTTTAATGAAAGATTGATAGGCTCCATGGGTGAAAATGGCGGAGCGCATACCAATACCCACTTCATTCCCAATTGAAACCTCATCAGCCGTGTTGATGAACGAGAATTCGCCAAGATGGCAGTCATCGCCTATTCTCAATTTCGAATGGATTTCGAAACAGCTTCCTCCTCCAATCGATGCCCAGGTCAGCATTCGGAAGTTGGTACCAATCTCAATGTCACGACCCATAACACGGCAATATGGATTGAAATAGCTTCCATTTCCCAATGCGATTCTGCCCCTAACATCGAATGTTCCAAACTCCCGAATTGTGACATTGCTACCAATTGTGACATCTTTGCCATTGACTAGCACACTTCTTGAGATATTGGCTCCATCATTGATTACTAGTTTGTGGGCTTTGATTCTTACACCACCAAGTGTTCTGAAAGCCTCTGGATCGGTGTCTGAACCAATACTTACATTGTCACCAATTTCGACATCTTCAGCTTGAATCAGGACGTCTTTCCCAATGACGACATTCTTTCCAATAGACTTCTTTTCTGATTTTATTCCTGAATCAAGGGACATGCAATCCCACCTTCGTTTCCAATACTTGTGTGTAGCCTTCACTTAAGGTTCGCGCCTGAGGAGGCAAGCTGTTATTGGTTCAGCGCAACATTGTAGGCGTCCCGGATTATACCCTCTTGTCTTTCCCACACATAGTTTTGACGGGCATGAGCCATGATATCCCCCGAGTTTCTGTCAGGCACTGAATTGACAACATCAGCAATCTCTGAATAATCCGTAAATGGATGTACGTAGGAATCCCCCTCAAACAGATGAGCGAAATTGCGTTGGACAACCACCTGCAGCCCTGCATGAAGGTACTCGTAATTCTTATTGGCATTGCAAAGGAGCTGGAATGGATGGGGTCTGTAAGGCGTCAATCCGATTTTGTAGTGAACTAGGCGATCCATCATTTCGTGGTGGGGAAGTCCTGAAATTATATCAAAGTCAAGTATCTCCCTCAATCCAGTCATGTCCCTAAAAGGAATGAACTTTGGCAAGGAGAAATCCCGTCCAATATAGACCAGTCCTTCTCTATCCGCAGGGTTCTCCAATCTTTCAACTTGCGCCAGAGTTGGGGTATTAATGACCACACTCACGCGTGATGTGAATTGTCGGTAATAATCTGCTAGACCATCACTAACTGTGATGACAGGATATCTCTCCGCCATCTGTTTCTCCCATCTCGGAAACTGGCGCCACATTATCTTGGCAAGCATTCTCCTCGCAAGAGGTCTTGCTTGATACATCCAAGGTTGCTGACTATAGACCTCATCATCATCAAGAAGAACAGGCAATTCTGTATCTAGAAGAAAGTGGCCAACAATTGTATTGTGCGCGTGAACGACATCCGGCTTGAATCTTTCAATTTGCTCTATCCATTTGCTTTTCACGCGTCTGTCGTATACAATCCTTGGTCCGCTTGGCATAGGTAGATGCAAAGTTTCTTGAAATACTGACTCTCCACTCACAGGTCCTCCGCCTATGAATAGCATCGTGTGCCCCTCCTTTGCCATGGTCATAGCTGACCGTTGAATCCTCGGGTTTTCAAGACCCGTGTGACAAATGTGTAGAATCCTCATCAGGTCTGCGTTTTGAGTATTGGCCTTAAAAGCCATGTGCACTAGATGAGCCCTGCTCTCTGGGCGAATTTCCTATAGCCTTTCATGAGCAACTTGACGATGTTTAGTCGAAGGTTAAACCGAATCCATTCGGCATCTGTTGGTTCCTTGAAGAACAATCCGAACTGCGCTGCATAGTCTCTTTCCGAATCAAATGTGATTAACTTCTCCACTGCTTTGGGCGAGAAGGTAAGCTCAACATCCGGATTATCTGCACGAATTGGCCGAACCTCTATCTTATTCCTTCCCGTTACCTCCACATGAAATCTGCTACCTTCTATTTCATAATCTATCACTGCGCCTTTCTTGAGTCCCTCGAAGATTAGAGGATGCTTCGCAAGATACTGGATGAATGGTTGCTTCATTTGATGTTCTTCTTCTTCCCTAGCAATTGCTCCAGTCTTGGCATTTAGAAGGAACGTTATGAGTTCGAGAATCTCCAACTTGCTGTTGGCTGCTCTTGCTCCATCTCTAAGTGCTCTGAAGCAGAAGGGGCATGCTGTGATGAGATAGTCTGCTCCAGTTGCCTCTGCCTCCTCTATTCTATCGACAGCGACGTCTTTGGCAAGTTCTGCATGAGTGCCCTTGACTCCTCCTCCAGCTCCACAGCAGTGGGCATACCTCTTGTTGGTTTCCATCTCTACAAGTTCAACATTCGTCACCGATTGAATTACTCGTCTCGGCGCTTCATATACTTCCGAATGACGACCAAGATGGCACGGGTCATGGTAAGTGACTCTTACTGGTTCTGGAAGCTCAAACGCGACCTTCTCATTTCGCACAAGGTTATCTAGGAATTCTGCAACATGCAGGACTTTAAAATCGTAATCAAGTCCAGCCTCTGGAACATCAATCTTCCAGGTCCTAAAACATCCCGCACAGGCTGTAATGACCACCTTGGCACCAGTAGCTTTCACTGCTTCTATGTTGTGCCTACTTAGCTCCTTGAAAACCTTTGATCTTCCAAGCCTCAACAAGACAGAGCCGCAGCATTTCTCTTCTCGCATTACTGTGAAATCTATGTTCAATTTCTCTAGAAGCTGCACAGTTGAGTAGGAGATTTCTTTCTCTCTAAATGAGCTTGTGCATCCCACAAAATAGACAACTTCCGCTCTTTGCGGAAATTCCCTGTCCTTGAATAGAAGTAGCCGATGCTCACTTGGTTCCATATACGGATTGGCCTCATTGATTATGGACTCCTCAATTTCAATGTGCTTTGGAACGTCCATGCCTCCTTCAACGAGGTCTCTTCTCAAGGCTTCCATCATTTCTGGAACTCGAATGCCCTCAGCCGTAGCAGTACAAGTTTCTTGGCAATTACCACATGTTGTGCATGAGTATGCCCAATTCACGAGGTCCTTGTCAACGTCCAATACTCCGCTACGTAAGTCATTCATAATCATGATGCGACCCCTGGAGGTATAGGCCTCAAAGCCCAGAACATTCTTGACGGCGCATGGATGAAAGACATCCCGACCCGACGCCACGGTTTTGTCTGCAAGTGAGCAGTCGCCGCATCTGGCACACAAGAAGAGGTCTTCTGCATATCTCTCCAGATTCTTGTATTCCATCCTCTATACGTCTCCTGTGAAAACATTAGGGGCAAGTATATTGTCTGGGTCGAGTGCCTTCTTTATCCTCCAATACGTATCGAGGAATGTTTTGTCAGTCCTCTTATGTGCCCTGCTTTCCCATAGAATCCCTTGCCAGTAGGGACAACCGCCGGTTTCGATAATGGTGTCCAGCATCTCATTCCATATCTTGGTTGCTAATTCCATCTTCTCACTGTTAGGTGAAAAGAGTGTGATCCATCCTGTAGCATATGCGCGGTCTGCTCCAAGACAGCTAGCAATCCATTTGATTCCGCTCTTCAACATCTTGTGTTTGTCGAAGATTGCCCACAACTTCTTCATCAAGTCCGGAATGGTTGTTATTGGTCTAAGGTGACAAGTATTGAGCCAGAATCCATTGTTGTAAAGTGGCTGGACAAGATTGAACAGTTCGGTCCAATGCATCTGTGAAGCGAAGTTGCCCAAGTCTTTCCCACCATGCTCAAGCGCAATCTTCCTAATAATCTCCATTTTCCTTTGAGCCAGCTTGTCATCGGTTTCTTGAACAATAGACGCGAACATTGCATTGATTTCGGGATGGCTGTCCAAGAATCCAGGGAAGAAAGTATCAGTGGACTGTCTGTCTGCCAGTAGATTCAGTTCCTCAGTCAAACCCCTCTTCTGAACCTCCAGGAAGGCGGCAGATGCCTCCTCCAATGTCTTGAACCCGAAATCGCCATAGGTGATGTGTTCGGCTTTTGGGTAAATCTTCAGAGTCACCTTCGTCTTCACCCCAAGGGTGCCGTGGTCTCCTAGAAATATGCCAGTGAGGTCATTGTAGGTTGAGTATCTTCCAAATAGCTGAGCCCCCTCATTCCACCCTGTCCCCGTTTTGATGATTTCTCCATTTGCCAAGACCACCTCGAGTGAAACCACTCCTTCAGTCGACGGGCCATACTTGGAAGCAGCATAGCCAATGCTGTTGATACTAGTCGAACCTCCTACTGTTCCAACATTCCCTCCATAGGGACCACGGAATCCAAGCTTGTAGCCCTTCTCATCAAGGCGATGGATGAGCTCCGCCCACCTCTGTCCAGCCTCCACAGTTACAGTCATGATGTCCTCGTTGACCTCGATGATTTTGTCCATCTTGACCATGTCCAGCATTACTGCACCTGGGACTCTAGGAAGACATGCACCGCATATACCATTCCTCCCTCCAGCTGGCACAAGTGGGGTTTTGAACTCTCTGCACAGATTGACAATTGCCTGTACTTCTTCAACAGTTTCGGGCATTACCACAATACCAGGTCTCTCAGCAGTGATATGACATGCATCTTGACTATAAGACGAGATAATCAGTGGGTTATCATTAACGCGACTTTCACCAACTATACCTCTGATTTCCTTAAGCAGAGGATGCCCGCCGGATGACTCGACAATCGTCACAGATGTCACCTCATTATTGACCCAGAAAAATCCAGTATAAGTAGATGTCTACTTATTCGAGTTGCGATAGCCACTAGGATTTTGCTGTGTCCTTTCTGGACAACATCCCACATAAAATCTGGAATCCTTATTTGCAGAAAGTCCGTCTAATTGATTGAGGATTTCGGGCGTGAAGATTAGAATTGGGGCATTACTGCTTGTAGCATCATTATTGGTTATACCAATTGTTCCTACTTCTTCCAGCTTACAGGATTCCCCTACAGGAAATCAGGAATGCTCTACCAATAATCTCGCTTCTATGAATTCATTGACATGGCATGATGATTGCTCCAATGTGAGTGGCTGGGAAGAGCCAACTGAAACTATTCCAGGTATAGTTTCCGCGGTGCAACCTGGGATCCCTCTTCTGGCCAATGAGACCGGACTCTATTCTGATACAATACCTGGCTAT
>JBHLND010000212.1:0-5318 GCA_048937485.1 Promethearchaeota archaeon | reverse complement strand
ACGGAAATTCTGCTCGACCAGAAGAATGGTTACAAATTCCTTCAATCTGTCTAGAGCGTCAATGAGATTCTTTGCCAAGAGAGGGCTTAGCCCCTCCGTCGGTTCGTCGATGAGCAGCAAATCATTGCTGTTCATCAATGCACGAGCTACAGCCAACATTTGCTGCTGACCACCTGAGAGAGTTACTGCTTTTTGCTTTAGAAATCCCTTGAAATCAGGAAATAGATCGTAGATGAGATCCAATCGTTCCTGCTCATCTCCCTCATTGTCACCCTTTCGCCTTGCAACGATTAGATTCTGCTCGACTGTTAGCGTACCAAATATCCGTCTGGTGTCAGGGACATATCCGATACCTTTGCTGACAATCTTGTGTGTCGGGAGCTTAGAAAGCTCCTCACCTTTGAAGAATATGCTGCCTTCTTTAGGTGGATACAGACCAAGTATTGTCTTCATGGTTGTTGTTTTTCCTGCCCCATTTCTACCAAGTAGTAGAGTCACTTCGCCTTTCGGAACCTCCAGTGAGATTCCTTGTAGGATATAGAACGATCCTATGTATACATGAACATCCCGTAATTCAAGCAAGTTCTTCATCTGTACCACCTAAATATGCTGTCAAAACCTGTTCATTTCGCCGAATCTCTTCGGGGGGGCCCTTGGCAATCACACTGCCTTCAGACAGAACTACTATTTCCTCACTAAGCTGCATTACAATGTCCATCTTATGTTCAACAATCAGAAGTGTAAGTTGATCTCCGTAGGACTTTTTGACCCGAACAATGGCATCCATTACTTCTGGAATTTCTTCGATTGACATTCCAGCAGCAGGTTCGTCCAGCAAGAGAAGCTTTGGCTCAGTGGCAAGGGCCATAGCGATCTCAAGTTTTCTCTGCTCAGCATGGGGAATCAGTGCGGCTGGAACATAGAGTCTTGCAGGATCAAGACCGACAATCGCAGCTATATCAAGTACTTTGTCATGGTACTCGGTGAAGTTTCCTGCTTTCCTAAGCATGGCAAGAAAGTTGACCTTCACACCACTGCAACCTTGAGCAGCCAATCGAATATTCTCGAATGTCGTTTGATATGGAAAGATGTTTGTGATCTGATAGGACCGCGAAATGCCCCGTCTTGTTCGCTGATACATTGGAAGTCGAGTTATGTCCTCACCTTCAAAGTGAATTCTCCCAGCTGAAGGAGGGAGTGCACCAGTGATGAGATTGAAGAAAGTGGTCTTGCCTGAACCATTGGGACCAATGATCGCTTTAATCGAACCTCTCTCAAAGCCAAGAGTCACGTCATTAACCGCTTGAAGGCCTCCAAAATTCTTGGATAACCCGCTAGTGCTAAGAATGAATTCATCTGATGAGGACAGTAGGACCTCCTCCTGAAGGAGTGGAACAGTCGTGATGCGTATTCCTAGACTATGCAATTACCGCGTATGATATATCTTTTGGAACGAACTGCGGAGATTCATCGCTCAGTAAGACTAAAACCTGACATTGTACCTTCTGAATTGGCAGGAGCTTTTACTATGGACCTAAAGGACTGGTCGTGGATAGGTGATTGGACCGGAAGAAGAGCGTTACTAACTCCTACGAGAGAAGCGATAGTGGACAACATCTTGAATAAGAGATATACATTCAAAGACATGGACAACAGAGCGAACCAAGTGGCTAGAATACTGCTTGACTCGGGAGTTCAAAAAGGTGACAGAGTTGGAATCTATTCTAAAAATCGGTTTGACTTCCTTGATATCCTCTTTGCATGCGGAAAGATCGGAGCCATTGTGACGCCATTTAACATTCGCCTCACTGCACGTGAGATTGAATACCTTTTGAAGAAAACAGATCCCTCAATGATATTCTATGACCCCGACCTGCATAACCAGTTCGGAGAGCTCCGACCGCAACTTGACAAGAACCATCTAGTTGTAATGGGAGAGAAGAAGATTGAGGGGGACTCTGATCTTAAGTCGCTGATGAACAATAAAGCATCCAGTGCAGTGGAACGACCATCAATTACGATGGACGACCCGTATCTAATTGTGTTTACCGGGGGAACTACAGGGCTCCCCAAGGGTGCCATTCTATCTCATGGTTTGGTCTTCTGGAACTCGGTCAACACGATTACTTCATGGGGACTCAGACCAGATGACATTCAACCGTTGCTCTTTCCCCTCTTTCACACAGGAGGCATAAACGTGCTTCTCATCCCATTCTACCACCTAGGAGCGTTAAGCATTATCATGGGGGACTTCAATTCCGAAGAAACACTCAGAGTCATTGAGCAAGAGAAGTGCACCATTGTAGTTGGCGTCCCTACTATGTTTAACATGATTTCTCAGTCACAGGGTTTCGAAAAGACAAGCTTTGATAGTGTACGGGTGTTCATTAGTGGTGGGGCTCCGTGTCCTGTTGCGATAATGGAAAAATACTGGGACCGAGGAAAGATTCTCAAGATGGGGTACGGACTCACTGAAGTTGGACCCAATAACTTCCACTTGCCTGATGACTCTGTGAAAGAGAGGCCAACGTCTGTGGGCTTCCCTGCATTCCATTGTGACATGAAGATAGTAGAAGATGATAACAAAATCGTAGAGGAGGGAGAAGCAGGAGAGTTATTACTCAGAGGACCACACACATTCAGTGGATATTGGGAAGAACCTGAAGAAACTGCAAAGGTGATAGAGCCAGACGGATGGGTGCACACGGGAGATCTAGTAACGAAGGACAAAGATGGGTTCTACTATATTGTTGGTCGTAAGAAAGACATTTTCATCAGCGGCGGAGAGAATATCTTCCCCACTGAGATAGAAGAGATTCTGTTCAAACACCCCAAGATATCAGAAGCCGCAGTGATAGGAGTGCCTGATGAGAAATGGGGAGAAGTAGGGAAAGCATTCATTGTTTTGAGAAATGGCGAGTCAATGACCGAAGATGAAGTCCGAAAGTGTTTTGATGGTAAACTGGCACGCTACAAGATACCCAAGTATTATGAGTTCCGTGACGACCTACCCAAAAGCGCAGCTGGTAAGATTCTGAAAAGAGATTTGGAGGACGAATCATGAAACATATTGGCGTTGAATCGATAGGGACCTATATTCCCAAAGAAAGGCACACTGCTGAGTACATCTCAGAGCAATCTGGAACTCCCGTTGATGTCATAAAGACGAAGATTGGAATGATTAGCAAATCTGTGCCAGGTCCAGATGACCATACTGTTGCCATGGGAGTCAATGCAGCCAAAATTGCCATCGAGCGTGCAGGAATCGACCCAGCAAAGGACATTGATTTGGTGATATGGGCCGGAGAGGTCTACGCTGAACATCCAATGCAGACCTATGCTATCAAATTTCAAAATGAGGTTGGTGCGACCAGCGCATGGGCATTCGATGTCAATCAGCGTTGTGGTACGATTGTTGTTGCGATGATTCTAGCAAAGTCCTTGATGCTGACACAAGGATATCGTCGCGTCTTAGTCGGCAGTGGATACAGAAACTCAGACCTAATCGACTACTCCAACATTAGGACTCGTTTCATGCACGATCTGGCTGCTAGTGGTGTCGCAATGATTCTTCGCAACGACTACCCGTATAATGTAGTCCTTGAAGGAAGTGTCATTTCAGATGGTCAATTTTCAGAAGATGTGTATGTACCTGCTGGAGGAACAGTCATGCCAGCAACCTGTGAAACAATTGAGAAGGGCTTGCACTACCTTGATGTAACCGACCCGCCCGGTCTGAAGGAGCGACTTGATAGGCTTTCAATGAGTAATTTTCTTAAGGTTGTTGATGAGTCACTTGAGAAGAGCGGATACTCTAGGGAGGACATCGACTATCTTGGTCTGATAAGAATGAAGAGAAGTGCTTTCGAGTATGTAGCCAATGAACTCGGCGTAAACCCGTATAACCAGTCAACATACTTCACAGAGTGGGGACACATGGGACAGAATGATTCCATCGTGTCTCTTGAGGAGGGCCTCAAGGATAACAAGATCAAAGATGGAGATCTTGTTGTGTTAACTGCAGCCGGAATTGGATGGTCATGGAATGCTATGACAATCAAGTGGGGGAAATGGAAATAGGAGAGAAAATTCATGGAGATAGCAAAGTATTCTGATCTATCATTGGGACAATCAGCAGAAGTAGTACATACGGTTACTGAGGAAGATATCAAAACCTTTGGTGACTTGAGTGGAGACTACAATCCTGTACACTTTGACGAGGAATGGGCAAAGACTACAATGTTCAAGGGTCGAATTGCTCATGGGATTTTGACTGCTGCATTCATCAGCGCTGCAATAGGGATGAAGCTCCCGGGTCCGGGAACGGTCTACATGAGTCAGTCAATGAAATTCCTTGGTCCAGTTAGAATTGGTGATACTATCACTGCTAGAGTGGAGATTGTTGATTTGAATGATGAAAAGCAACGGGTCACCCTAAAGACTACATGCACTAATCAGAAAGGAAAGGTTGTACTCGACGGAGAGGCTTTGATCACACTCATGAAATCCTAGTCTTCATTTCAATTGCCCAGGTGGTTTCCGAATGGGAAGATTCGAGGAGTTGAAAGAGAAGTATCCGCGCGGAATGATTGCTGTTCAGGGGATTTGGATTGTTATGCTTTCAACCATCTTCGCATACATTCTGATTACTCCACTCATCATCTTCAACATCGATGAGCAAATCCTCATTGACATCTTCACGTTCCCTCCAGACATTCTTCCTCAGCCTTACAATCTTATTGGGATTCTTTTCATCCCCACAGGATTTTTCCTTATTATTTGGGCGAATTATGCCCTCCTGCATATTGGCAAAATTGGTTTGAGAGCCAGGGAACCCATGCAACGACCCAAAACTCTCATGATAGCGGGTCCATACAAATTCTCAAGGAATCCACTATACCTCGGATGTCTAGTAGCATTGGTGGGATTGGTCATTGTTTGCAGCAGCATAGTAATTGCATGCTTTACCATCCTCGTTTACATTGTGTTCCGTTACATCTTCATCAAGCGAGAAGAGATTATCCTTGAGGAGGAGTTTGGAGATGAGTACCGAAACTTCAAGAAACGTGTAAGACGTTGGCTTTGAATAGTGCCTTCCACGCTCGGAAAAGCCGAGAGATGTTTTCATTATCCAGAAGTGAACGCAATGAAGAAGCGTGGGATGATTATGGACATCACAATTCGGCATGCAGAAGTCGAGGATGGAGCAATTCTTACCGACACATGTAAGCGAGCATTTGAGTCTGACGCAGATTTTGGAGCTCCTGGACCTGGAGGCCCTCCTGGTTATGACTCAGTTGAGTGGAATCTAGACAAGA
>JBHLND010000211.1:4339-5332 GCA_048937485.1 Promethearchaeota archaeon | reverse complement strand
TAGCTGTAAAGTCCATGGGGCTTGATCCCAAACGGCTGAAGCTCCTGTGGGCAAGTGCTTCTGAGGGCCAGCAATGGGCAGAAGGAATTCGAACCATGACCGAGGACTTGAGAAAACTGGGACCTAGTCCTATTCGAAATGGAGGTGGCAAGCATTGACAGTAGCGCAAGACAGGACAAATCTTGAGACCCTGCGACCGGCTGAAACCGCGCTAGTCATTGGAGGAGGAGTGGCAGGTATGCAGGCAGCACTTGACATAGCTGACCAAGGCTTCAAGGTAGTTTTGGTGGAAAGGACTCCGTCGATTGGAGGAGTTATGGCTATGTTAGACAAAACATTTCCAACCTTGGACTGCTCCGCGTGCATTCTGACACCAAGGCTCTCTGAGGTTTCTCGTCATCCTAACATAGAACTTCTCACATATAGTGAAGTCAAAGGCATCACAGGAGAGGCAGGCAATTTTCGGGTTAAAGTTCTAAGGAAGGCCCGAGGCGTTTTGGAGGACAAGTGCTCGGGCTGCGGAGATTGTGTTGAACATTGCCCTATTGAGGTTCCAAATGAGTTTGACCAGAATCTTGGATATAGAAAAGCAATCTATATCGGCTTTCCTCAAAACACTCCCCTAGTTTTCACTGTGGACAAGGAGAATTGCATCAAATGTGAGATGTGCGTCAAATCGTGTGACAGGGAAGCAATTGATCTTGACATGGAGGATGAAGTGCTCGAAATACCCGTTGGAGCCATAGTGATTTCTACCGGGTATGAGATCTTTGACGTTTCCCAATACTACCAGCTCGGATATGGCAGGTTCAAGAATGTCATGAACGCTCTCGAGTACGAACGTTTGATTAATGCCTCAGGTCCAACAGGCGGAAACCTGATGAGACTAAGCGATGGAAAGATACCCAAGTCAATTGGTTTCCTTCAATGCGTTGGCGCTCGAGACACGCAGAAGAACGTTCCCAATTGCAGTCGCGTTTGCTGCATGTATGG
>JBHLND010000211.1:0-4329 GCA_048937485.1 Promethearchaeota archaeon | reverse complement strand
GGAGTGAAGAATGCTGTAATGGCAAAGGAGCTTCAACATGAGAATGTCAAGAATGTGACTATCTATTATGCAGACATACGTGCCTATGGAAAGGGATTCGAGGAATTCTTCAACATGGCGAAGACTCGATTCGGCATCAAATTCATTCGTGGAAGGGTAGGTGAGATTACTGAGGACCACAAAACTCAGAATCTAACAGTCTGGGCTGAAAACACTGAAACTGGCGAGTTTCTAAAGAACGAGCATGAGTTAATTGTCATTTGCCCTGGCATCCTTCCACCAAAAGGTATGGAGGCCATGGCTCAACAGCTAGACCTCGTTGTGGATGATGACGGCTTTCTTGAGATTGACAGACCCGAGAGCAATCCGGTAGACTCTCAAATACCGGGCATCTACGTGTGTGGATGTGCCAGTGGTGCAAAGGATATCCCGGATAGCGTGGCTGCAGGAAGTGCCGCGGCCATGCGGGCAAGTATCACGCTTGCACGAGGAGGTGACAAATCATGACTGAAGAAAAAGCTCCCAGGGTAGGTGTGTTCGTTTGTCACTGCGGTCACAACATTGCAGGGACAGTTGATGTGGACCGAGTTGCAAAGACAGCTGCGCATTATCCGAATGTGGAATTCTCAACGCATTACATGTTCATGTGCAGTGACTCAGGCCAGGCGCTGATTCGTGAGTCAATTTACAACCACGGATTGGATCGTGTGGTTGTTGCAAGCTGCTCTCCCAGGATGCATGAACCGACATTCCGGCGTGTTGTGGAAGAGGCTGGCATGAATCGCTATTGCTTCGAGCAGGTGAATCTCAGAGAACACGTTTCGTGGTGCCATATGATGGAACCTGAGGCAGCAACAGAGAAAGCCGAGGATCTTGTAAGAATGGCGGTTGCAAGAGCTTCTCTGCTACAACCCTTGGAAATCACTACAGTCAAGGTAGAGCCACACGCACTAGTTGTGGGCGGTGGGATTGCAGGCCTCAGAGCTGCTCTTGACATTGGGGAGCGAGGCTTCAAGGCCACACTAGTGGAGAGAATGGAAGAACTCGGAGGACATCTTAGAAAGCTCACAACAACCTATCCTCATGGCAGGCTGGCTAGTGATATTCTGGAGCGACTACTGATCAATCTCAAGGCAGTAGAGAATGTTACTGTTATGACAAGCTCCGAAGTCACTGACTTCGAAGGCTACATTGGGAACTTTGAGGCGACGATAAAGAACAATGAAACTGGGAAGTCAAAGAAGCGTAGATTTGGGGCAGTTGTTATTGCCACAGGATTCGAGCCCTTCAAGCCCGAAGGCTATTATTGCTATGGAGAGCATCCTGACATCATCACACTTGCTGATTTGGAGGAGATGAAGAAGTTTTGGAATGCAGTACGCCTAAACGATGGGAGGTCTCCGAAATCCATAGCATTCATTGGATGCGTCGGTTCGCGTGAAGAGGGGAAGAAGGGCCATGAACATTGTTCTCGGTATTGCTGCACTGCAATGGTTCGAGCTGCATCCGAGATGCGTGAATTCGCCGATGAAGTTCTGGTTCTTTACGATGACATTCGAACTTTCGGTACTGGGCACGAGGAAACTCATCGAGAGGCACATGAAAAGAATGTAATCTTCTCCAAGTTTGCTCATGAGAAGAAACCTACAGTAAAAGTGGGCGATGATGGGATTCTCATAAGGTGGAATGACGTTCTTTCTAATACTCCATGTGAATTCAATCCAGACCTGCTAGTGTTGATGCCAGCCATGGTACCTCCGCACGATGCTGATGAAGTGGGCAAGCTCTTTAGCCTTACGCGATCAGGTGATGGATTCTTCAATGAAGAACACATCAAGCTCGCTCCTCTGACAACTCACACCGCTGGAATCATGATAGCAGGTGCCGCGCAATCTCCAAAGGACACAGTGGACAGCACCACACAAGCCAGTGGAGCGGCTGCCAAGGCAGTAAGCCTGATGGCTCGAGGAGCTGTCGAGATTGAATCAACGGTTTCGCATGTGAATGATGAGCTCTGCTCTTCGTGCCATACTTGTGTATCTGCCTGTCCTTATGGTGCCATAGAGATGAAAGACACAAAGGACCCACCTGTCGCTTTTGTCACAGAAGCTAAATGTAGGGGCTGTGGAACCTGCGCAGCCGCTTGCCCTAGTAATGCGATTGAAATGCGTCATTCTACAGATGAGCAGATATTGAGCATGGTGACAGCATTACTTGCTCCTCAAACAATGAAAGGGGGGACTGAAGCATGAAGGAAACTGCAACTTTCAACAAAGCACAAGCAGCCGCCGCAGCATTCGCGGATGAGCGATTGCGCTGGTTGGTTGGAAAGGGCGATGTACTTGTTCAACGTGGAGAATTGACTGAGAATCGCTTGAAAGAACTCCTGCAAAAAACAGTTCGTGATGAGATTGAACGGAATTTCATCATGATTCAACTTGATGAGGGTCCTGCAACAGTCTCAGAAATTGCAAAGGCTACCAAGATGGAGAAGCACATTGTCCTATCTCACCTTCTGGCTCTGATGAAGTGGAATCGCGTATCAATAACTGGAGAGGAAAAGCGAGAGTATCTCTACAGCAGAAAGACGATTTGAAATTGATGTGGGCGCCCTGTTCGCGCCCACTTCCCCTTCTTTTGAAATCGATAGGTTATTCAAGGGGCATGTTCCCAGCAGAATTTTGTAGGAGCCAAACAAAATGCGAATCGGAATTGAGTTCGTGCCCGACAAACCCATTGAGAAGCTTGTAAAGTGGACTCAGCTTGCAGAGGAAGCTGGTTTTGACAACGTATGGATTACAGACCACTACAACAATCGAAACGTTTGGTCTGCGCTCACAGCAATTGCACTCAACACCAAGAAGATAATGTTGGGTCCAGGAGTGACAAATCCATTTCACATAAGTCCAGCATTGACTGCATCTGCAGCGGTGACCATTAATGAGCTAAGCAATGGACGATCGGTAATTGGAATTGGAGCCGGTGATAAAGTAACACTCAACGGCCTCGGGATTAAATGGGACAAGCCTGTTTCAGCAGTTATTGAATCCATCGAATACATGAGGAAGCTAACTGAGGGGGACAAGTTCAAGTTTGATGGAAAGGTCTTCAAGGTAAAGAACGCCAGGCTTGCTATTGTAGATAGACAGCCTCAGGTCGACACAGACGGAAATCCAATAATGAAAGATGGAAAACAGGTGAAAAAAGGACCTAAGATTCCCATTTATGCAGGAGCACAGGGGCCGATGATGCTGAAAGAATCTGCGAAGATTGCTGATGGAATTCTGATCAATGCTAGTCATCCAAAAGACTTCGAAATTGCCATGGAAAAAATCAAGGAGGGCGTTGAGGAAGCTGGCAGAGACATCGAGGAGATAGACATCACTGCATATGCCTCCTTCAGTATTGGCGACACCAGAGAAGCCGCGCTGGAGGGAGATGCCAAGATTGTTGTTGCTTTCATAGTTGCAGGGTCTCCTGATGTTGTATTAGAACGTCACAATCTAAACATGGATGACTGCAACAAGGTCAGAGAACTCCTTAGTCAAGGTAACTTCGGTGATCTTCCTGGAGCAATTACTGATGAGATGATTGATGCCTTTGCTGTTGTGGGTGACAAGAACCAGTGCATTAAGCGAATTGAGGGCCTCTCAAAGGTTGGAGTCACTCAATTCGTTGTAGGGTCACCAATCGGTCCAAAGAAGACTGACGCGATAAAGCAGATTGGCAAAGAAATCATTCCTCACTTTAAGAAATGGACATAGAGGATATTTGGGGACTCGAGGTTTCCTGAGTCCCACTATCTATTTTTGAAACCAGCTACACAGCCGCAAAAACGCGGCTTACTAGCAGCCAGCTGATGTTGCCCAGCATCTCATGAGGAAGATAGTAAATCGAATTCTTATCATAAAGGAGTCTTACACTTGGCGGGAATTCCTCATCTCCTTCCTCAAATACGAGTAAGACCTTCACCATAGGTAAGAATGGAATTTCATATGCTAGATCACCATAGTCTGCAGGAGTTGCACCAAAACTCTCCAAGGTTTCTGCAGCCTTCTTCTTATTGCTTGTAAAGGCTTTTGCCAAAGCATTGACATCTTCTTCATCATATGAGAATCTACATGCCCAGGAGCCGCTGAGTGAATTGAATTTGACCCATTCGCCTGATACACCTTCATCTCTAGCTTTAGTGTAGTAGTACAGATGAGGAATTAGCCTGCTCGGGTTGGACTTGCAATCCTTGATCTTGTCGTAGGTTTCCCCGGTTTCTAAATCCAACTCATATCCAAGTATGTCTACTTTCTTTTCCCCAAAACCAAGCCTATTTCT
>JBHLND010000210.1:0-5336 GCA_048937485.1 Promethearchaeota archaeon | reverse complement strand
CGGTGAATGTCCCAAAAACTACAAACCATTTCGCTCTTCGAATTCTGTCAGATAGTGCTCCCCAAGCAGGTTGGAGAGCATTTGGAGCGGCATTGCCAACACTTCGGAAAAGCCCAAGTTGGCCAAGAGTTGCCCCCATATCAATCATGTAGACCTGCAGAAATGGCTGATACAGACCCACGGCAAACTGAGTCAATGCTCCGACTGCATACACCTTTGGTGGAAGCCTTTTCTTCTGCAAGCTTGCTTCCGCCATTTCTTCCATTCTTGCCCACCTTGGAGATAGAGCTGCACGGCGTCTTCCATTTAACTCTAGTTCTGAGGTCATTGATTTCGACCGTGGCTTTTTTCATATGTCGCATACCGTCAGCGTTAATTGTTGCTGATGATATTGCACTAACTGCAGTGGGACATTAATCATGCTTGATGACAAGGTCTACAAGAAGCGAATGAAGCTGGTAGCAGAAGAGCTTGGTAGGATGAATGTAGATTTTGCATTTGTTGCACCTTCTCCGGCTTTCCAATATCTGACAGGTATCCGGCGAGAGGCAAGTGAACGCCTAATTGCGCTAATTATCATACCTGACTCGAACCCACGTATAGTTGCACCGGCCTTTGAAGTATCAACATTGACTCAACATACTTGGATCAATGACTTCGTGGCTTGGGCTGAGGATCAAGATCCGTACAAGGTTCTAGTTGAAACTGCAGGAATCAGTACTGCGCAACCCTCTGTTGCATTTGAGGACACCACGTCCCTTGGTGTCTATCGCTTGCTTAAGGAGTCCTTTGGTAGATTTGAGAGTATTTCAACGCTCACTCCATTCATCAATGGATTGCGTCAATTGAAATCTGAAGAGGAACTCAGCTTAATGGAAAAAGCTGGGCATATAATCAATGATGCCGTGCTAGCTGCGTTTGAATCCACACAACTTGGTATGTCAGAACTTCAACTCCAGCGAATCGTTAATGATGCCATAGTGCAAGCTGGAGCAACTCCGACATTTGCAGCAATACAGTTTGGTGAGAATAGTGCTTTGCCTCATGCCACCGCCGGCAATCGCGAGCTGAAAAAGAATGACATCATTCTAATGGATTGCGGCTGTACTCTGGGTGGCTACAACACTGACATGACAAGAGTAGGAGTAGTAGGTCCGCCAACCGATGAGCAAAGGAAGATTCACTCCATAGTTCTTGAAGCTGAAAAGACCGCAATTTCTAAGATTGAACCTGGCCTTGCCTGTGGCGCGGCAGATGGAATTGCGCGTCGTGTGATTGAGGAGGCTGGATATGGGGAATACTTCACTCATCGCCTAGGTCATGGTATCGGATTAGAGGTTCATGAGCAACCCTATCTTGTTAGGGGCAATTCGCAGCTTCTCGAGTCTGGAATGACTCACAGCGTTGAACCTGGCATCTACCTGGAAGGCAAATTCGGAATTCGAATTGAAGATCTGGTATGCGTCCGCTCTGGCGGCGCTGAACTTCTGACCTTTATGCCAAGAGACCTCTTTATTGTTGATCTGTAGGCTCACCAGATTCTTCTGAGTTTGCTTTGCTGCTTCTTGCAAGTATCTCATCCATCTTTTTCCTGTCTTCCTCAGACAGATTCTGCATGGCCTCGGCACTCTGCTGTATTATGGGCGCCATGATTACAGTATATGTTGCAGGCAAGGAGGCCATTGTTTCAACTCGTTCGATGTACTCCTGTTCAGCAAGCTTGCGTGCTTCCTGTAGTGCTTCCTTTGACACTTCTCCCTTTCCAACACCGGGACAATCCTTGCTAGAGAGAAAGAATTTCGTACCGTTGTATTCCAATGGATATGTTTGACAAGAGATTGGCCTCGAAAACCGTATGGCACATCCGTTGGCCTCTTCCTGATAGAAGATGCATGCATCACCATCTGATTCATTCTTTAGAGGAATCCTCTTGGTTTCAAATACCATCTTACCAGTTTCAGGATCAAGCATCCTAACGGTGACACCTCCGAGTATATGAGGGAGATATTCTTGGGCCGTCCATCTTCCAAGGTCCCCGAATGTCACATTAACATGAGGTCTGATGTGACAAGCTCGAGTGCTGCATTTCTGTTCTAAGCATTTGAATGTGTATTTTGATTTCTCCTTATCCTCTTTCGATTCTGTTTCTTCAGACATTGGAATAGCCCCTTGACAGCTGCTCTAAACGTCAAGCTCTTAACGTTTTCGCCGAATCGAACCACTGACTCATTTAGTCACGCCGAAAGGTATTTCTCTAAACAGAAATGCCGCTAAGCCAGTTTGATGAGGGTTCTGATGTCCCCTCGATGTGGAGTCCACAAAATGGTTGAAGGCCAATGGTATAGCAATGATAAAGAGCATGTAATTCAAGCGCTCGGCACTACTGAGGAAGGCCTTTCCAACTCTGAAGCTCAGAAACGTATTGAGAAGTATGGTTTCAACGAACTGGTTGAAATCGGAAGAGTTCATCCAATAATGATGTTCCTCAGACAGTTTACAGATCCTATGGTAATCATTCTTCTTGTTGCCATTGTAATCTCAGTTGTAACAACCATGTTAAGCAATTCACGCGGTGATGACCATGGGTACATCGATGCTATTGTGATATCAGCAATTGTCGTTTTTAATGCGGTCTTTGGCTTTGTACAAGAATATCGCTCAGAACGTGCACTTGAGGCACTCAAGGATATGGCTGCTCCCAGGGCACGAGTGAAACGAGATGGACTTTGGACTGAGATTGAATCAAGAAACCTAGTTCCTGGTGATCTTGTTGGCTTTGAGGCTGGCGACCGCGTACCTGCTGATGGACGTGTTATTTATGCCGTTGGTCTTTCAGCGGATGAAGCAGTTCTTACTGGTGAATCAATTGCAGTTCGGAAAATCGAGGAGCCAATTTTCCTTACAAGTCCAGCAGTTGGCGATATGAAGAATATGTGTTTTCA
Organism: Promethearchaeota archaeon; assembly: GCA_048937485.1. Lineage (GTDB taxonomy): Archaea > Asgardarchaeota > Thorarchaeia > Thorarchaeales > Thorarchaeaceae > SMTZ1-83. The sequence goes on along the minus strand of JBHLND010000210.1, from coordinate 2,394 downwards.
GGGCACCACTATCTCTGCCGGAAAAGGACAAGCAGTCATCACTTCCACCGGAATGGACACACGTTTTGGACAGATTGCAGAACTAGTTCAGGAAAGCGAAAAGGACATGACTCCTCTCCAGCTCGATCTTGCTGATTTGGGAAAGAAGCTCGGATTCTTAGTAATTGTATTGTGTGCTGTTGTCTTTGGTGCAGAGATCATCCGAGGCACTTCCGAGAGCACTACCGAAATGCTTCTCGCAGCAATCGCTCTGGCTGTTTCAGCTATTCCTGAGGGACTTCCTGCCGTTGTTACGATTACTCTGGCCATTGGTGTGCAGCAGATGGTCCAACGAAACGCCATAGTTCGTCGGCTACCTTCTGTAGAGACTCTTGGCTCAACAACAATCATTGCCTCCGACAAAACAGGAACGATTACGAAGAATGAGATGACCGTGCAAAGTCTATTCACCAATGGAATGACGATTTCTGTTACAGGGGTCGGGTATAACAGAACAGGTGGATTCTATCGTGCAAGTTCTGAATATGATGTTCAGGATGATCCCCATGCTGTTAAACTTCTCCAAATTGGTCAGCTGTGCACTAACTCATTGCTTCAGCCAAGTCCCACTGGAGTCACTGACTGGACAATCATCGGTGACCCCACAGAAGGTGCCCTTTTGGTTGCTGCAGAAAAGGCAGGCATCACTTATGATGCAACTTGGTCCAAATATACTGAGATAACTGAGATTTCATTCGATTCCGCCAGAAAACGGATGACTTCCATTTGCAGAAACGATGATGGTACACTCTATGCTTTCTCAAAGGGAGCTCCTGAAATTCTATTACCTCTGTGTGATCGGATATTTGAAGATGGAGAGGTCTGTGAGCTAACTGATGAGGATCAGGCGCAGATACTCAGTGTCAACGCTGGCTTGGCAGAGAATGCCTTACGTGTTCTTGCATTTGCCTACCGCCCACTAAAGGAGGAGATTCCAGATTGGGAGCCTGAGCGAGTTGAAAGGAACCTCATCTTTATTGGACTGATAGGAATGATAGACCCTCCGCGCGACGAGGTTCGAGACTCAATTCGCATCTGCAAGGATGCTGGAATACGGCCCATAATGATAACTGGCGACCACGAACTTACTGCTAGAGCAATAGCAGCAGAAGTTGGTTTGATTCCGCGCAACGGACTAGTCATAACTGGAGCAGGAATAGACTCAATGAGTGAGCAAAGCCTCCAAGACGCAGTCAAAGAATGCGATGTGTTTGCACGAGTTTCGCCTGAGCACAAACTCATGATCGTTAAAGCCCTCAAGTCTCAAGGCCATGTAATTGCGATGACTGGTGATGGAGTTAATGATTCTCCAGCTATAAAGAGCGCCGATGTCGGTGTTTCCATGGGTATTCGAGGAGCTGATGTTACAAAGGAAGCCTCTGACGTAATTCTAACAGATGACAATTTTGCTACAATTGTTACTGCTGTGGAAAAGGGAAGAGAAATCTACTCCAATATTCGCAAGTTTGTTCGGTTTCTTTTAGCCGCTAATTTTGACGAAATATTCCTCATCTTCACTATCATTATGATTGGGCTTCCGCTGCCAATTACACCCATTCAGATTCTTTGGCTGAATCTGGCCACGGACGGATTCCCAGCTCTTGCTCTTGGCGTTGATCCGCCGGAAGAAGGAGTAATGGATCGGCCTCCCAGAAAACCCGGAGAAAAAATGATGGGCCGAGGAATGGCCTCTTTTGTCATTATTGCAGGTTTTGTCGCATTCCTTGCAGCTACCTTTGTATTTCTATGGGCCCTAACAATCTACGGTGGATGGATTCCGGGAATAACTGGATCCTTGGTTGACTGGAACTCCCCCCACTGGAGTCAGACTCTAACTCATGCTCAGACATCCGTTTTTGCAAGTGTGGTCACCTTTGAGCTACTGTTTGTGTGGAATTGCAGGGATGAATATCATCCAATATGGCGAACCAAGGTTCGTCACTCAACAGCATTGTTTGCCGCAGTAATTCTATCTGCAATTCTAACCATAGCAACGATATACGTGCCCTTCATGTGGCCTCTCTTTCAGACTACGCCACTGAATCTAATTGACTGGGCTGTGATTATTCTCACAAGTCTGCCTGGTCTCTTGATTCCGCCTCATATCATCTTTGGACATAATCAAAGAAAGGAGCCTATTTCCGAATAACAGAGATTGGCTAGCAACTACGATGGAAGTCTTTTTTCAAGCCATGCAGCCATCTCGCCTAGAACAATGTCCCGTTCGGGCTCTTCGTGAAGCTCATGATAGAGCCCTTCATAGAGTCTCCAAGTCTTATCAGCTGATGCAATAGAATTGAAGAACTCCTTGCTCTTCTGGGGTGACACCATTTTGTCATCTCCCGCTTGCTGATA
>JBHLND010000209.1:0-5359 GCA_048937485.1 Promethearchaeota archaeon | reverse complement strand
CATCCTCTGATGCTGCCCTCTTCAATATCGCCCTTTGCATGGAGCTCGCGTTGAATGACGGTATTGCCGAGCAACTGGATCTGCAGTTAGGAGTTGAAACCGGTGATGCTACTTCATTCAACTCAATGGATGAAATCATTGATGCCTTCAAGAAACAGATTACATTTCTTGTAGGCCAAATGGTTGAAGGATCTAATTCGTTCGAAGCTGCTAACATTGCCATGAAGCCAACGCCATTCCTCTCGCTGTGTGTAGAGGACTGCTTTGAGCAGGGCGCAGATATCACCAAGGGCACTGCAAGGTACAACTTCACTGGAGTCCAAGGAGTAGGTATGGCTAATGTCGCCAATTCTCTCGCAGCAATCGACCAGCTTGTTTTCAAAGAGAAACGTATCACAATGGAGGAACTTGTCACCGGCTTGAAGAGGGGTCTTGAGCGAAATGATCCTCTTAGAGAGCTTCTACAGAATAGGGGCCCGAAATATGGAAATGATGATGAGCTAGCTGATGAATACGCTCAACTTGTTTCAAGAATCTACAGTGAGGAAGTTGAAAAATACGCCAATCCAAGAGGCGGGACATTCATTCCTGGAATGTACTCGGTATCAACACACGTACCTTTTGGGGCTGTAACTGGAGCATTGCCAAGTGGAAGAATCGAGGGAACACCTTTGAGTAATGGGGCATCACCCGCTATAGGCTCAACCACGAAAGGGCTCACAGCTTCCATGCGTTCTGTTTCCAAGATTGATTACACTCAATACCCAAATGGTATTGCATTCACCCTTGCACTAGACCCAGCAATGGCTTCCAATGAAGGCAGCGAAATACTTTCTTCTCTGATTCAGTCCTATTTCGAGCTTGGAGGCATGCAGATACAGTTCAACATGACACGCGTTGATGAGCTTCTGGAAGCCCAGAAGAATCCGGATGCATATAGAAATCTCATGGTTAGAGTTGCTGGCTACAGCGCATATTTCACAGACCTAGGCGAGGACATGCAGAATGAGGTTATTGGAAGATTTCAGCGTTCATAGCTTGGGACGATGAGGAGAATCTTGATGGAATCTGTTTCGACACAACTGTTTCCTATTGCATGGATTGCCCAGAGCCAATTCGTTATGGAGTATCTAACTTCACAAATAGGGACTGAATGCATCAGTGACCCATTCCTCATTGCTGACTTCGCCTCAGGAGAGAATGATAAGATTCCAAATTACGTTCATAGAGTTCTGCCAAATATCCTAGCGCCCCATGAAGGCTCCATTGGCAGGCCAGTATTCACCTATAGCACTGATTTGCATGGATTGCGCCTGGATAGTCTATTCCATTTGTTTCAGGAGGAAGGAATCTTGCATCGTGCCCGGGCAGTGCATGCACGGCTGGAAACTATGGACAAGGAGGCCTCCTTTCGACAGGAACAGGCTGACTACATATTGAATCACGGCGCTGAAAGGACGGAACTCGACAAGAGATTATTGTCTGCCAAGGGGATCGGAGAAAAAGCATTCCATTTGGGTTTCCTAAATAATGATGTTGTTGGATACATGTTTGAGTACTACAAGGCATACACCGATGCTCTGGCAAGCTTGGAAGTAGTACGAAAAACTATGAGGCCGAGAGGTGTTCTTCTGGTGACTCAACCCTGCTCACTATATCCAGTTGACAATGTTGAGGTTCTCTCGAGTGCCGGTTTCTCCTTTATTGATGGCAAGGACATCGACCTGAAAACCGGAGCGGTTTCTTCCGTTGGAGAAAATACAGACCTAAAGACTCTGAGTCGGAGAGGTCACTACACTTTCTTTGCTTTCGAAGCCTAGTAACTGGGATTCTTGGTGTTTGTGAGAAGCATACAATTCAAGTAGAGTTCTGACATTGATGTCCAGTCCACTTGGAGCTGGAAATTGATGAAATTCGGAATTCAGATTGAACCACAATTCGGTTTCAACTATCAAGATATTCTGGACATTGCTGAGGCCGGCCTTGCTTCTGGATTTGAGAGTCTCTGGTTCTCAGACCACTTCATGCTAGATGCAGATTCAACTGATCGAGTGCTTCTCGATCCTTGGCTTGTTATGGCAGCTCTTGTACGAGATAACAGGAAGATTCGAGTCGGAAGTCTGGTCTTCTGCAACAATTACCGAAGTCCAGCTCTTCACGCCAAGATGGCTGCTACTCTGGATGTCATTTCTAACGGACGTCTGGAATTTGGTATTGGCGCAGGATGGAAAAAGCTAGAATACCGGGCATACGGATATGAATTCCCAAAATTCTCCATTAGACGTGAGCAACTAGTTGAAGCAATCAAGATTATCAAGGGCGCTTGGACACACAAGAAGTTCACCTTTGACGGCAAGCACTACTCTGTAAGAAACCTTCTCTCATTTCCCAAGCCGGTCCAAAAGCCATATCCTCCAATATGGGTTGGGTCCAATAGAGCCGGGTCTGAAATGATTGAACTCATTGCTGAACATGCTGATGGAGTTAATTTTGCCTGGGGGTTTGGTCTTGAAAAGACTGAAACGCTGTTTAACCAACTTAGCGGATTCGCAGAGAAGCACGGTCGCGACCATAAATCAATCAAACGATCAATAGGTCTCTGGACTCGTCATTTCAAATCAGAGGAGGAAATGAATCAGAAGATTGTGGAAGTTGCAGAGAAGAGAGGTATATCTGAGGATGAGTATAAGGAGAGAACATCACAGGGCCTCTGGGGTACTTCCGATATGATGATTGAAACTCTACGCGGCTATAAGGCGCTGGATGTTTCTCAGATTATTCTGATGCTTCCCCACGGAGAAGAGATTGATCATGTAAAGAGAATAGGCAAAGATGTAATTGCCAAGCTCTAGACTTGAGTCCTCTTCCATGTACCAAGTAAGTACTTCAGCTGACCGTAGTGCTCAGTTTCATGTGAGAAGTTGAAGAGGTACTTGTCAACCACAACCGATCTCTCGACATCCTTGATCGTGTCTTTTCCTGCAATCATATCATCAAGAAATGAAATGGATACCTCTTGAGTTCTCTTGAGTAGACTGATTGCGTCTGAGATGCCCATCATGTCGTCTCTGGAATATGCAAAGGCTTCAACTCCTGGCTTGTACGTGGCGACATCTTCAGGAGTAATGAATTGGGGGAAATCGAAGCTAGGTATCTTGTCTGTTACCATTATCTTCTCAAAAGCAGAGATGTGTGGCACAATCCATGCAGCCGCATTTGATTTGGGTGTGGGTTGGTAGAAATAGGCTCCCTCATCGAATTTTCCAAGGTATGCAATGAGGCTCTCTCTAAGCTTCACATACAAAGACTTGACGAGTTCTAAGTCATTCATGATTCCACAGCAAACAATGTTCTAGATATATATGTAGGCTACTTGGAAACACACTTAGGGGGTTCTGTAGCTCAGGAAGTCATGAGCTCTCTACAACCCCAATTTAGGAAGTTTCTGCAAATTGAGGTCGCTGGAGGCGCAACCTGGCATCCAGATGGGACCAAAATTGCGTTTGTCTACAATGCTCCGGGTTTACTACAAGTCTACACTGTGCCAATTGAGAGAAACAGAACCCTCTGGCCTACAAGAATCACATTCGAGGACGACCGCTGCGTAAATCCGTACTATTTGAGTGATGGCACTTTGCTTTTCACAATGGACAAAGGTGGCGATGAGAACTTCCAGATTGCCAGACTAGATTCAGGGATGGAGCTCAATTGGATTACAGCGGATTTTGAAACTAAACATGTAATATCTGCTGTCGCAAAGAATAGCTATTTCTTCTACGCCAATATTCAGGAAAAGGCCAGATTCGACATTTACCGTCACAAATTGCCTTTGAATCGAACAGAACCTGAAATTATTTACAAGCCTGAAGAAGCCTTGTGTGTGGTAGAGATTGTTTCTGCTGATGAAAAGCATGCCATTTTGCAGCAATATTTCAGCAATAACGACAACAACCTTCTCTACCTTGATATTGCTAGCAGAGTAGCTGCAAATCTTACAAAATCAATGGCTGATGCTAGAAGCAATCGATGGGAAGCATTGAGATGGATTGACAAGGACCACATCCTAGTTGCTACAGACTATAAGCACGACCTTAAGCGGCTAGGAGTCTTGTCACTCTCTGGCGACTTCGAACCCATAAAGGAGACTGAAGATTCTGCGAAACATGAGTTTGATGAAGCAATACATACCCCGGACTCCGCCCATACTTACTACCTACTGAATGAAGGTGGCTATTCCAGCCTATGGCGTGGCACTTTCTCAGCCGATGGCGTTCGTGGACTTAGCCAAATCGAGTTGCCACGAGGATCCGTTCTCATACGTGGCGACACAATGTCATTTGAGAACTCCATGGCTCTATCCCCCAATCATGAATTAATGGCTATGACAATGAATACAGCGACATCAGTGACAAACATCTGGATTCTTGATTTGGATAACCACTCCTCGTGGAAGGCCACCGATGCTGGAACTGGGGGTCTTGATCCATCGACGTTTGTGAATGCATCACTACACAACTTTCTCAGCTTTGATAGTTTGCCAATACCCTACTTCCGATATATCCCAAAGGGCGATAGGCCTGAGAAAGGATGGCCTGCGATTCTTATTATTCATGGAGGACCAGAGTTTCAGATATTCCCTAGTTTCCAATCGGACATCCAATTCTACCTTTCAGCTGGGTATGCGGTCTTCACCCCCAATATTCGGGGAAGCACCGGCTATGGCCGCGCCTACATGGACCTGGATAATGTGGAGAAACGCTTGGACTCAATCATGGACATCAAGCATCTGGCGCTTCATATCAAGGCAAACGAAAAGGAGATTGATGGAAATCGACTTGTTGTTTATGGTGGTAGCTATGGTGGTTTTGCTGTGCTGTCTGCAATGACTGAGCATCCTGAATTATGGAAGGCTGGAGTTGACATCTTTGGTATCTCAGACTTTGTGACATTTTTGCAGAATACTGCGCCATGGCGAAAAGAACTAAGGGAAGCAGAGTACGGAAGTCTTGAGAATGACCTCGAGACCTTGAAGAGAATAAGTCCTATTCACAAGATCGACAACATTGCTGCTCCGCTGTTCATTATTCAAGGCGATAACGATGAGAGAGTTCCACTTTCTGAATCCGTTCAGATGCATGAAAAGCTCAAGGAAAAGGGACTTGAAGTGGAATTGATGAGATTCGCGGATGAGGGTCATGGTCTGGCAAAGCGTGAGAATCGCATCAAGGCCTATTCCAGAGTATTAGAGTGGCTGAATGAAATCGTTTGAAGCGGCTCGGTTAGTCAAAGTTAAGAGGGTATTAACCGAGTCCTCCTCGAGGACTGTCGTGTGAGACGTTTCATCCCGGTTATCATTCTG
>JBHLND010000208.1:0-5359 GCA_048937485.1 Promethearchaeota archaeon | reverse complement strand
GACGTCCCTCAAACACTGCTTGTGCGATCTTTCGGCGAGCGGAGGTGATTAGTCTCCATATTGTTCCTCTGGACACGTTCATAGACATCCCAGCATCTTCCTGGTAGAATCCCTCTAGGTCTATCAGCCGGAGTGCCTCGATTTCAGCTTCATCAATGTACAAGGGCTGCGAATCTACAAGAGGTTTGGGCTCCATTTGCTTTGCCTTTGGCTTGACACCTGTTCTAAAATCTTGAAAAGGGTGTCTGCCGCGGCGTCCTCGTCTACGTCTACGCATAGTCCAGCTTCACCATTCCTACGCTAATTTGCCTCCTATTCTGAAATCGTCTTATATTAGTTATTGTTCATATGCACAAAATTAAAAACGTGCATATGCACAGAATTATTGAGGTACACATATTGGCAAATTATGGCTATGGAAGAGGAAGAGGCGCCGGAATTGGACGTGGCAGGTGGCCTGGAAATGGCCCCTTTAGAAATCTCCCCCCATGGGAAAGACCCGGATGGCTATATGGCCCTGGTTCCTGCTGGACCCTCGGCTATCGGATTTGGTCACCACAAGACATCCCGCTAGGTGTCACTCCCGATACGGAACGCAGAATCTTGGAAAATCAACAAGAAATGCTTCAGCAGAATCTTGAATCAATCCAGAATACCTTGAAGACGATTCAAGAAAGACTCGCCAAATTGGAGGAGTAGCAAGAAGCACTCCTCTATCTCCCTTTTTCTCCCTCTGACAGAATAGTTCTGATTTCGGACCACATCAGTCGCATCAAGTTTGTAATGTCATGATTAGGAGCATACTCTGGAAATGTCTTTGCGGCCACCATTGACTTTGTCAATACAGAGTCAAATGGAACCTTTCCCAGCATATGTAAACCATTCTCATCACAATACCTCCTAATCCGCTCCGCATTCTCAGGATTGAGGTCGTACTTGTTTACAATGACCGCAGCAGGTATTTTGAGCCTGCTTAGGAGTTCTACAACCCGATTCATATCATGAATGCCTGACATTGTTGGTTCCGTCACGATAACGCCTAGTCCAATTCCTGCAATAGTGGCAATCACAGGACAACCAATGCCCGGCGACCCATCAATTAGAATGTGGCCTGCCCCTCGTTCCTTGGCCATTTCTTGTGCTTGTCTTCTTACATCAGTTACCAGCTTTCCTGAGTTACCTTCCCCTGGTAGAAGCTTTGCATGCGACATTGGACCAAATCTCGTTTCAGAGTAGTACAACATACCAGAAACACGGTCTTTCATGGTGACTGCCTTTTCTGGACACAAGTATGAGCATACACCACAGCCCTCGCAAGCAACTGCGTTTATTTCTGGAGGAATGGCTGCGCCAAATCTGCAATTCTCAATACAGATTCCACATTCAGTACATGCGTTATTATCAATTGAAGCAACCTTCGAGCTTTGAAACTCCATCGTTTCTCTTAGATCCGGCTGGAGAAGGATGTGCATATCTGGAGCATCAACATCACAGTCAGCAATCACAATATCTTCAGCAAGAGCTGCAAATGCCGCAGAAAATGTAGTCTTGCCCGTTCCGCCCTTGCCACTGATAACCGCAATCTCAATTGCCATGACCGATCAACCTCTTAATCGCCTCAAACAAATCAAGAAACCGTTCTCGCCATTCAGGCATTCTCTCGACAAAGGGAACACCTCTTGAATACAACTCAGCAATCTCCCTATCAAACGGAATTTCCATCAAGATAGGTATCTCCTTTTCTTTGCAGTACTCCTGAACTGAATTATCACCTATTCCTACTCGATTAACAACAACTCCATGGGGAATTCCAAGCTGTCTGACAACATCAACTGCCATGGCAAGATCATGGAGCCCAAAGGGTGTTGGCTCTGCCACAAGGACAAGAAAATCACTCTCCTCCATTGTCCCAATGACCGGACATGCTGTGCCTGGTGGGGCGTCAAGGACGTTGATGCCGTCCGGATTCATCTCTCTCTTGACAGCCTTTATGATTGGCGTGGCTAACGGCTGTCCTATGTTTAGTTCACCATAGACAAGACGAATGTCTCTCGCATCGCTCTGATGGACCTTTCCTATCACCCGTCCTACTTCTGTAATTGCTCGTTCAGGGCAAACAAGCCTACATCCGCCGCAAGAGTGGCAAATCTCCGGATATACAACGACCTTCTTCTTTCCTACAAAGACTGCATTGAATGCGCAAAATTCGCCACACTGTCCACAGAGAGTACATACTTCTTGATCAACCAGGGGTGTTGGAAGTACGACCTCCACTGTTTCTATTGCTCCTAGTTCAAGAAGAGTGTGAACATTTGGCTCTTCTACATCGCAATCTAGAACATTCACATGACCTAACGAGAGGGCTAGATTTACAGCAACAGTAGTCTTTCCAGTCCCTCCCTTGCCAGAGGCAACTGTGATGATCAATTGACTGGGCAACTCCAAGATTACTATCACTACTTGTGATGAGCGTGAGAACAGCCTTCTGTGAGTTCCTGTAAATCGCCACGAAGATAGGCTGCTATCGTATCGTCAACCAAATCACTTCTGCTCTGCAAAACAGCGACATCATGAGTTTCAAAGCTCCTAAGACCTCTTGGACCCATTCCTTGAACGATGACGACGTGTGGAGAGTAGGCCATTACGTTCTCATGAGTATGGCCCTTTCCTCCCATGTGACCGCTAGTGTTCTCCTGAACTGATTTTTTGGTAACCTTTCCACGCTCATCCAAGTCAACTATGACAAAGAATGGAGCACGACCAAAATGATCTGCAACTGAAATCCCATCCGAATCATTGCTGGGAATGAGTAACCTATATGCCATCCTTAGCTCCATCCTCCTCTGCCTCGTCCTCCTCGGCTTCTACCTCTTCCACCACCTCGGCCTCCGCGGCTTCCCATTCCCATATGAGATGGTCCTGGTGCGGAAATCTCCTTGAGTTTGCTTGCTTCAAACATCTCAATGGCATTTCTCACAGAACCTGATGCTCCAGCTAGTACTTTGATATCGGAGCTGTTAAGTGCAGAGAAAGCATTAGGTCCAACACTTCCTGTAATCACAGCTTTAACATCCTTGGCAGAAACTGATTGGGCCGCCTGGATTCCAGCTCCTCCTGATGCCATAACAGCAGCATTCGAAATCGCTTCAAATTCCAGTGTTTCCGAGTCTGCAATGATGAAATAGGCACATCTGCCAAATCTGGGGTCAACTTGTGCTTCAAGAGTATCGCCCATAGAAGTAATGCATATTCTTGTCATTTATTTCGAACCAGCTTTTGATTCTTGACACATTTATTATGAGCATATGCACATAAAACCTCATCGGAATAGTCATGACCTCCATAGTTTAAATCTGAGCAAACCAATCATTTTGTGTTTACAGAAGGTTGACAAAGATGGGGTTCAATGTTGGAATAGTTGGAAAGCCTTCATGCGGTAAGACTTCTTTCACGAATGCCGCGTGCATGACTGACTTCAAGGTAGGAAGCTATCCATTCACAACAATAGATGCCAATGTGGGCGTGACCCATGTGCGAACAGCCTGCGCCTGCAAGGACTTTGGTGTGAAAGATAATCCAAAGAACTCGATCTGTTTGGATGGAGTCCGACTGGTACCAATCAAATTAATCGATGTTGCTGGTCTTGTACCTGGTGCCCACAAGGGTCGTGGTATGGGGAATCAGTTCCTAGATGACCTCAGACAGGCGGACGTATTAATCCACATAGTAGATGCTAGCGGAGCTTTAGATGCCGAGGGACAGGAGATTGAATCTGGCAGTTATGACCCCATTGATGATGTGAGATTCCTTGAAGAAGAGATAACAGAATGGGTTCTTGGGATAATTCAGAAGGACTGGAGAAGGACAACAGGACGGATAAGATCCGAAGGAGCCAAGCTAGAGGATTTGCTTCTGGAAAAGCTCTCAGGATTGAAGATTGGAAAGACGCACATCATGAAAGCGCTCCGTGATTCAGATTTGAAGGCAGGAGCAGCGGACAAATGGACTGACGACGAGCTTCGTAGCTTCTCATCTAAACTCTGGCGTACAGCCAAGCCAATCATCATTGCAGCGAATAAGATTGACCGTCCAGGGGCCGAAGAGAATCTCAAACGGATGCAGGAAGAGCTTTCTGAGTACCTCATTGTTCCTGTGAGTGCGCTTGCCGAGAAGGTCCTAAAAGACTTGGAGCAAAAGGGGATACTCAAATACATCCCCGGAAGCGATGATTTCGACATTTTGAAAGAGGATATGCTCAAAGAGAGTGAGTTGGACCAGCTCAAGAAGCTCAAGGAGAGTATTCTGAAGAAATTTGGCGGAACAGGCGTTCAGAATATTCTGGACAAGGCTGTGTTTGATTTCCTCAATATGATAACCGTATACCCGGTTCATGATTCAAATGCTCTTACTGACGGAGATGGCAATATCCTGCCTGATGTGTTTCTGGTTCCTAAGGGTACGACGGCAAAGGAATTTGCAGGGCACATCCATACAGATCTAATGGAGTCTTTTATTCATGCAATTGATGCTAGGACCAAGATGAGAATATCCGACAAACACGAGCTTAAGGATCGCGATGTTGTGAAAATCGTCAGTGCTAAGGGCTCGAAATAAGCAAATTTCAACCATTTTATCTCTCTTAATACGACAGATATTATCATTCCAGTCGGTTCAAGTGAATTTAAGGCCGTACTAAATACGACCTCAGTTTTGGAATATTCGTCATGAGATTGACGAATTTGCGGCATAAAATGACACATCGACTGACAAATGATGCTCAGTTCTTGGCATACTCATGTAATAGTAGAGTATGAACCTGAGGTGACTACATCAATGGATATATGCTTGACATTGGATGATGCGAAGAAAAGAGGCGGTCGCAGCGCCAGACTGGGAGAATCGCCAACTATCTATGAACTTGAGAGCGGTGAATATGCTGTTGTAAGAAAGGGAAAATGGCCTCCCCCAAACTCATGGCCTCTCCTAAAATGGGCAGGAGGTTCCCAAGACTGGATCCCAATCCTTGCTCGTCTGGACACAGTGAATCGAGCACAAGAAGCCTGTGGTCTGTTCAAGCTGCTGGGTCACGAGCCAATAGTTGTAGAATTTCCGGGAATCACCTTTGACGTGTTTCTTAAGGAGCAGAATATTCCTGTCGGTGCATGGGTTGTGCTCGAGTCTGATGGAGAAAACATAGTCAGACACCTTCAACAGGCAAGATTCTATGATGAAGAGGAATCAGAGAGTGTTGAAACCCCCTGGAGCACGCATTGATTGGAAGTCTATAGACTGCTCAACTTCTTTCCAAGAGACCAATATTCTCCTGAGAGCGGCACGTATGAGAACATCTCCATCTTTG
>JBHLND010000207.1:0-5381 GCA_048937485.1 Promethearchaeota archaeon | reverse complement strand
AATCATCCCAAACCGTAGTACTGTCAGTTCCCACTAGTCCAAGGGTAGGATCATAGTCAAGGTCGCCTTCAAAGTGCTCAAATGTTAGGTAGACAAACTTGCCGTCCTGCGGACTAGTATCTTGACCGTGGGACCCTTTTACTTGTACTTGATGGGTGCCATTCTCAGCGAATGCATTTTGGGCATATTCCATGTAGGCATGACCAAAGGTGAATTTGTTCCCAGTATGAATAATTTCGGAGGGGTCCTCACTCACATCAGGTTGGCCATGCGCGCTTTGGGCTACTATGAACTGGAAGACTAAAACAGAATCATCATTGGTCCAGTTCCATTCGGAAATTGCGATATCGAACTTGAATTGTTGAGGGGTTGTCAAATAGAAATGTACTCGAATTTGAACTGAGAGTTCATCTGTTGTCGCTTCAGTGGCGGGATCGAATGTTGGACCTTGGGGCGTGAATATGTCTGTGTTGGAGTAGTTGAAATGAACAGCCGTGATAACATCATTCTGATGCTCCTCGAGAAAGCCGCTAAACACCCAGTTTGTGGATGGTAGAGCAAAGGACTGCCCAATAACATGGTCCTCACCAGGAGTGAACACCTCATCCAAATTGCTGTCGTTAGCTTCGAAGATTCTTAGAAATTGCACATGATAGTCAGATCCTGGGGATGTGAGATTCCACCACTGGAAATGAGGTACTTGATTGAGCGCGCTAACCCTAATCCCAATTTCGTCATTGTTTAGGATTGCTATTCCATTTGAATACTGATATTGGATGCCACTCCACTGTGCTGAAACTACTGGCAGTAGTGAAAGTAGAGCTAGCAACGAAATAGCAATCATTGTGGGCGCTTTTTTCATTATTTGGTCACGTAATAGAGATAATTCAAATTAGTATATAATAGTTCTATTCGATTTCTACGGAAATAGTACTTCGAGAGTACTCGAAGTGCTTCAGGAACTTCAGAGGGGAATTGAGGCATTCAGGAGTGCCAAAAGAAGTAGATTCGCATTTGTGACTAGAAGCGTTACAATGGCAGCTCGCGAGAATCGAACCGCTTTTGCTCTGGAAACAGCGACTGTTAGAATGTAAGTACTCCATGCTATCAGAACTGTAAGAAGAATAGTCAAAGGCCACCCACTAATGATTCCTATTTGGGGCAGGAAGTACCACATAGACTCGAATAGGATATGCGGCACGAAAGCAAGTGGAATAGTAGCGAACAATGCAGGTGAGAATCCAGACTTGCGCAATACAGGGATGGAGAGCAGCTCAACTAGGGTATAGGTTGTTATCCAAGCCCCGAATGCAGCGAGTATTGCTATGCCTGTGTCAAAGGCACCCTCCAAAAAGAAGAGGAAGATTGGCAGTAGACCTACCTCGGAAGCGAGATAGCCATAGAGGCCCAGGAATACAACCAGCTCGAAGAAAAATCGCCAAGGATCCGCTTGAATGCGGCGAATGATTGGTCGCAAAGCCAGAATGTCACTCATGATTGACGATTTGCTAATCAGAGCATCTTGGTCCTTAACCATCCAGTCAAGCTGATCCTCGCTCTGAAGAACTATTTCGTAGGCAGCCTGACCAAGCTCAGTAAGTGAATAGAGTTTCTTTCCTGGTCGGGTGACAAGAGGTTCATCAGATTTCGAGAGAATATCAAGGTGAAAGTAAAGCGTACCCGGTTCCAATCCGAGCTCTGTTAAATCAGTATAGGAAACAGCCCCTTGGTTTCCAATCATGTGAAGGATCTGCCTTCTTATAGAATGTGATAGAGCATTGAGCACTTTGTCCAGCACATCGTCGCGATTCAGCAGAGTTAGCCCCCGTATCTGGTTGACCATTGGTTGGGGCCCAACATAAAGACTTATTCGTTTCCCTAACACCACACTGAATAATGAAAGGCGGGCGAAATGCACCAGTCCTATTTGTCCTCATGGTGCTATTGTTATTGGTTCAGGGCGTTAGAGGTTCACCTGGGGGGATTGATTACTCGTTGGGACCACAAGGACTTGAGATGACCAATGGTGCCTTCTCTCTCAGCCTAACAGGAAGCCAAGGTCCTCACTACACTTTCTTTGATAATCTGGAAAACGAAACCGAATATCATCTCAAGTTGATTCGAGCGTTTGAATATTTGGACGAAAACCATGATGGAGTGTACACTGCAGCTGATGATACATCAATCAACCCATCTGTCAGCCTTCAGACTAGCAGTTGGAGTTTCGGTGGTTTTGTATCTGAGCAAAGTTCAGGGGAGATTTCAAGACTCCAATTCAATCTAAGCAGTGTGGGCGGATTTGCTCCACATCAACCTCAGCTTAACATTGAGCTTCAGAATCAGATTTCTATTGAAAATGCAAATGCCCTGAAATTCGGCATCACCTTGGAGGGTTGGTCATGGTCAAGAGGTGATAGTAACTTGGCTATTGTAATGGCGTTGGGCTCTGGGGGACGAGGACAGCAAATTACGAGACCCAGCGTTTCACACTCTTCTGGAAACCTTACCTTCGGAAATGGCTTCTTCTCCTATGCGTCAGAGATACGGTATGGCAGCAACCAATCGACATTGAATGCGAGCCTTGGTGGCGCAATGCCCCAAGATGAAGGAGAGCAGTTTTTCCTTTGCTTCCCGAATTCTGGGGATGAAGCTCTCCAATGCGATCCATTAATAGGGCTGGTACAGGGCTCAGTGATTCCAACAACCTCAACAACCACATCTTTTCAGTTACTTGACACGGAGCGTTTTCTCCTTGTTGCCGGAGGAGTGACTGTGGTTCTTCTGATTATTGTCCTGATTAATTCAAGAGGGAAGTAGATACCATCATTCGGCACGGGGACATGCCTTGACAATCATATTTCGAGAAAGAGTAGGAGAAAAAGATTCACCGGTATAGCTCGAACTGATTTCTACATCCTCAAACCCCGCAGAGGAGAGTAGGTTTCGAACTAATTTCTCGCTTAGGTGCAATACTTTGCGAGTAGAAATATCAGTGAACCAGCATCCATCTTGCTTCAAAAAGGACGTTGCAACAAGACTGCTGAAATTCTTTAGTGGGTGGTGCTCGTAGAATCTGCTGAATATCACTTGGCGACCGTCGAGAGTTTTGCCGCCTTTCATGGGGAAATATCTGAATCCGTTCGCGATGATTTCTTCAAAGTTCAACACTTGAAAGACTAGATGTCCTTTCTTGCCAAGAAGCGGCGGCATCACTTCAAGGACATGCCCAAGGTCTTCGTAACTAGGTAGCAGTGCAAGTGAATTGCCCAAACAGAAGATTAGGTCGAATTCTGATTTTGTCACCTGAGTAATGTCCATCATATCCGCCACGAGAAACTCAACAGGGACGCCCCTCTCAAGAGCAAATCCCTTTGCGAATTGAATCATAGTTTCGCTAGAATCAAAGCCTATTACGCTATGTCCACTGGATGCAATCTCAAGAGAGTGACGACCTGTTCCACAGGCTACATCCAAAACTCGCCCGTTTTCAGGTAATAGCGATAGGAGATAGGGCAATTCCCGTTTCAAACGAGCATCCCAGTCAATTGAATTGTCATAGGCAATCGCTAAATCATCGAAAGACATCTCTATCACTTCACAAACTATGGTATATCCAGCTCATCCAAAGAATATAGAACTCTACCTTCCATTCCGCCAGCCACATTGATAGTAAGACCTGAAATATGGCCTGAAAGCTTTTCCGATGCAAGATAGAGGATTGTATTCGCAATATCACTTGGATGAGCAACCTTTCGCATCGGTATTGTCTGGAGTATCCTTCTCAGCATCTCCTTATCCATGAGCGCGTCTTCCGCCATGGGTGTATGCGTCCAGCCAGGATTGACCAGATTCACGCGGCCCCTAGGAGAGAGGTGGGCAATCTCATTCTTCAGGCTCATCATCAGGCCATGCATTGCCGCTTTGGAAGCTGAATAGTCACAGTACCATGCCTCTCCAAAGAAGCCTGCTGTAGAGCCAACAAATACCAAAGATGCAGAATCACCAGGATGCATTTCAAGATTTATGAAGAAGTATTTCGCCGATAGGAACGTACCAGTGAGATTCACAGATATTGTTTCATTCCATTGTTCAAGAGTCATGTTCTGCACAGCTTTGCCCTCACGGTTGGCAATACCTGCATTTGCAACCAGAACATCAACTCTACCAAACCTATCGTTAGCCTGGGTGAAAAGAGCTTGAACTTGGAGCTCTTCTGTGATATCAACTTGACAAATTTCCAGCTGATCCGCCCATTTGGATTCCAGTGTCATAAGGTCCCTTGGGGAGGTTCTATAGGTTGCAGTCACCCGAGCTCCTTCTTCTAGGAATACTCGAGTGCTCTCGAGTCCGATGCCGCCCGAAGCTCCGGTGACTAGTATGTGACAATTCCTTATACCTACATCCAATTACTCAACCTCCATTTGAGGTATGGTATCAATAATGATGCACTCCCCCCTTTCAAGACTTCTGACGAGCGTGATGGCACTCGAAGACACTTCGAGTACTCTCGAAGTTAGATTTCCATAGAAATCGAATGGAATGATTATATACCTATCTTAGCGAATAAACCTTGGTGATTAGATGACCACAATGCAAAACAAACTGATGATCTCACTGGTGGCGGTCGCGCTCTTGGCTTCTGTGCCATTTGTGACTGCCCAAGGAAGTGGTATTCAGTATCAGCATGCCAATAACGTTGTAACCGTTACTACTGATGCCCTCGGTGTCAGAGTGACAGCTTTCAATCAAGTGCCCCACTTTACTATCTGGGATGAAAATGACACGACTCCCGGAACTGACTATCATGTGACATTTGTCAAACTGTTTGAGGCCAATGACACTGACGAAAATGGTATCTACGATCCTGAAGTAGACCATGTTGTGGGTGCGCCCTTCTCACTGCCTACAAGTGAGTGGGATTTCAGTGGCTTTGATGCAGAAACCGAAGGTGAAGTTGTTACTGCAATTCACTTCAACTTCACAAATGAGGAATCCTTCAATCCTCCGGCTCCTGAAACAGCTGGACCAACGCAACCCGCGATGGAACTTGAAATCGAAATACGAGTTCACCTCAACACTACCTTTATGGACAGAATGAAGTTCGACCTTGCGCTTGAAGGATGGGAATGGATATACAATGATACAATCCTAGTGTTCCAATTCGTTATTGCTGACAGCGAACACGGTGGCAATACTGGGACTGGTACTCCTGCCGACTTTGCAGAGGATTCGTCTGGCTACAGGTTCGATTTTGGAGAGGCGTGGATGGAATGTGCAAAGTATGCCTTTGCTGATAACACCACCCATGAACATCAAGTCCAAGTTAAGGCATCCCATGGTGATGCTGAGCAAGGTGGTGTAGGGAATGTAGTCTATATCGC
>JBHLND010000206.1:5032-5387 GCA_048937485.1 Promethearchaeota archaeon | reverse complement strand
ATCGTGTAAAAGCTATAGTGGTCACCATGAGGATGTGTGATGAGAATCGCGTCAGCTGGATGTTCATCCATGAAAGTATCATTGAGACTTATCGGATCCACAAATATCCGCACATCATCTGCCTCTATCATCACACCTGCATTTTCAAGCAGAGTGATATTGACGGTTGGAGTGGGTTCCACAGTAGTTGTAGTTGTGGTTGTCGTTGTGGTATCTGAAGGTGGATTCAGGAATGACCAAGTCACCACGGAACCACCAATCAGGGCTGTCACCAAAACGATTCCGGCCCTGCGCATAATCAAATCAGGCCACCAGTCCGGCAGAAAAGGCTTATGATGACGAATAGATCTCAGCA
>JBHLND010000206.1:2518-5022 GCA_048937485.1 Promethearchaeota archaeon | reverse complement strand
TCCCTCAAATCTCAGAGCTCCACAGTTGTGCGCCAGCATAATATAAGGGCCATCGTTGAAGCAGTCTTATCAATTAATCATTTAAGAAAAACAAAAAAGCGAGTCATGGGAGGTTGGGCGCCGGCAAAGGTCCCCGGATGCCGACGCCCTGGAGGTGTGTTAACCTCCCATTCTATATGGTGCCAGCGATTTTGTCCAACCGACCCGTCATGGCAGACCAAGATACCAGGTAACTTAGGAATACCAGACCATATCCATAGTCAAGACCTCCAATCCCTGCAACGAGCGGAGGAACACGAATTGCAAAGAAGAGGATTATTCCTAGTGCCATTCCGAATGGTTTCAGTCTGCCGGGTGCGCCTTTCGCTCGCATTCGCAAAAAGACACCCAAGAATATCACTGCTGGTAGTAGCTGGATTGCCATCATTGGCACGGTAATGTATACGAGATTGAGGAAGGTCGTTGATAAATCAGCAGGATACGCTTGAGCAAGCAAGATTGAGATTGGAACAAAGCCCAGCATAGGGACAAGACCTACACTCTTCCATCCTGCCGCATAGATAGCACCGACAGCCAAAATGGCCAAGGCATATCCAGTAAGGATGAACTCAACGTAATATGCATCAGGACTTGGGAACATTCCAAAGTTACCAAGCATGCCAAAAATCTGACTAATCCCAAGTAGTTGGAAACATATTGTAAAGAGTAGAGTCGGTAGAGCTCTGTTTGCTTCCCATCTACCAAAGAGGTAGGCTCCAGTTCCAAGAGAAAGAAGAACTGCAATAGCTCCCATAATAGCAATAGCGAGAGTGTATAAATCAGCGGCAATTCCTGAGGCCTGAATCCCTGCAAGAATTATCACGGGACCAGCAAAGCTTACTCCATAGCCAAGTAGCTCGAAGGATATCTTCTGATCAGGCCGCATGAATGCAAATACTACCATTGCAGGGCCCATCAGTACAATAAACAGGGTATTGAAGAAATCTGATCCAAGCATTGACTCAAAATAAAGAACAGGCAATCCTGCAATTTGAGTCAGTAGTGCAAATGCAAGTGCAGCACTGATGCTTCGTCCAGTACCTTTAGCAATATAGGCAAAAACGCCTCCAACAAATGTGAGGACAACTGCCGGAAGGAAGAAGCCAACTATCCAAAGGAATTCAGTGGTTTGTTCAACAACGAACGCAGAACCAAAAAGAATGGAAGTTACCAAGGTTATTGCAACTGGTATAATGTTAAGCCGCCTTGAATTCAATATCATTACAGCTGCGATACTCAAAGAGATCACTTCGATCATTGCACATGCATAGTATGCCATGTACGTGTCGAAGAGAACCCAGATTCCCAGCGTGTCTTCTACGTATATCGACAATGCACCCAGACTGTAAGCAAGAATACCGAATGCAATGACATACAGTGGCCTTATGGCGCTTCTCTGATCCATGCTCAGCTCAGCAGACTTCTCTCTGCTGTACCGAAAGATGGTCATTGCAGCCACCAAAAGAGCCAATCCCAGATAAATTTGAGATGTTTCATAAAGTCCCATAGTTAACACACATCCTACAACACAGTTTTTCCCCAGTCAAGAGCTGCTTGCTTTGACTTGTCAAGTTGAGACTCAGTCCATTCCTTGACGCTTTCACCAAGCTTCTCTTTCTTGGCGCTATCCTTGTTTACTAATTCTGAGATAAGGTTGAGAACTCCATCCGAAATCTCTTGAATCACGTTCTCCTTGATCAGTCTGATCACTTCTTGATTCTCAGTTTTAGCATTCTTTCCATTTGCCTCATGCAGTGTGACGACATTCAATTCGCCAGCACTACCGATGAGGAGCTTCATATCTCCAAATCGAACTTCTTCAACATTGGAGCCGTCAGAAATTCTTTTGATGAACATCTGGATAGCGGACACAAAGCCCCCAAACATTGCAGCTTCGCCCTTTAGATGATCCCAGCCGACAGAGGCTACCGTCTCGCCCGAATTGTTCACCAACATTATTCCGTACATTTCTTGGTTATCTCCGATTGTCTTTTACTGTGTTATCGTAATTTGTGACTCATAATCCGCTAAGCCATTCCTCCGTCTGATCAAGGGAGTCCTTCGCATCCTCCGCGGCATTCAATGCAGCCTCAATATCACGTATTTTGAAGTTCCCATCAACATACAGGACTATGATGTGATTGGCATTGCATTTCGCCGTGACTGCCTTTGGTAGTCGCTCAGCATTCTTTATTGTGTCCTCATCGATTTCGACATTCATGACGGACCCATTTCCACAAACTGGACAGGTGAAGGGGTTTAGTTTTACGTTTGCCATTCTTTTCAGCCTCCAATATGCTTCTCAGCAAGCATTTCTGCCACACATTCAAAGAGTTCGTCAACTCCCTGTCCTGTCTTTGCAGAAACCTCAACGCAATCAGCACCATACTTCGACGCAAAAGCAACACCTTCCTCAAAGGAAACGCCACTTCCATTTACTCGGGCGTCAGTTTTGTTCCCTACAA
>JBHLND010000206.1:0-2508 GCA_048937485.1 Promethearchaeota archaeon | reverse complement strand
AGTCTTTTGTGCTCTCCTTCAACTTGATTATCCAGTCATCAAGCCGGTCTAGCGAGACTGGTCTTGATGCATCGTAGACTGCAATCGCGAATCTTGAGCCCATGAAATAGTCTGTAACAACATCGCGAAATCTTGGTTGTCCTCCAAGGTCCCAGATCATTAGCGTCAGTGGAGACCCATTAACCTCTACCTTCTTGGACGCGAAGTTGGCTCCGATGGTGATTTTCATGCTTTCCTCGAAGCGATCCTCTGTGTACCTGAGTGTTAGACTTGTCTTTCCAACGCCGCCCTCTCCTATGAGAACGGTCTTGAAAACAGGAGACCTTCGTATTACATTACTCATTTTGAACCCCTCTTGCTTTTGCTTTTGCAGCAGAATCAACCATTGTACTATCTTCATCGAAAGTTGTACCGCCGGAACGGATGAGAATATCACGAGTTTCTTTGTTCCGTTCAAGAAATTCCGAATCATCAGAAAGATAGACATATGCGAGTCGCTCTAATTGAACTGGAAAAGTAACCTGGTCCAGCTCATTCTCCGCCAGCTGACTCGCTAAATGCTCCAACGCATTGAGTAGATGCTTATCCTGTTTTGAGAGTAATTCTCTCAATCTTGCTTCGTCTTCCTTGGATGGGTTTACTCCCCAGCCTCGGTCAAGAAAGTCAAGTAACCTCTCAAAATCCTGTACTGATGTCTTGGAGTAATTAGAAACAAAGAAACGAGCAGCAGTTCGAAATCGCTTACCTCTTACTCGAATCTTCTGATCTCTATCTTTGTCGCTTAAAGCTGGATCTTGAACAACCAACTCCTGATCCCTGAGTTTCTCAAGATGATAATAGCACTGATAGTTGGTTATCTTTGGTACTGGCTGTCGGCTATTTAGCTCCTCAATGATTTCCGGAACTGTCATCCAATACCGTTTGAAGGGAGTTCTAACCTCTACATGATGTGTGACATCAGTACCATCATCCAAGGTTCTTGTGTCCGTTTTGGTTTGGACAGTATAATCTACAACTCCGCTACCAAGCACATTCAGGATTTGTCGTCGTATTGGATCATTCAGTGACTGCTGTTGGTCAGCAGTTTCCAGAAGAAGGATGACCTTAGGAACACTACCTGGCTGGTGTGCCTCTGCTTGTAGTTCAGTATCCGATGCCATCCCTATCACTTCTGCAAGTACCTTTAATAACGAAGAATCGTTATTGCAACATGTTGCAATAGCAAACTACTAGTATTTAAGTATTATGCATTAGTATTATTTTCTATTATATTGGATTACTCTACAATACCATGGATATTGGCCCAAATCCTCGTAAAAGAAGGTCTAGAATCACTCATTTCGCTTGTAGGCATCTAGTAATAAACTCTGTACAGCATATGTCTTTATTGTAGGTTCTTACAATATAGCACAGGTTTATTATGAAGAATGCCAATCCAATAAACCAGCGTATTTGAACCAAACCAAGTATTCGTGAAGTAATATGACAGAAGAGCCAGAGCTTGCAATCGAACTGCCTGACACAAAGAGGAGTGATTTCAAGGTACTAGAAACCAGTGACCAAAAGAATTCGCTCTACCATCCATTGAGAAGAGAAATCCTGAAGGCACTTGGTCAGGGACTCGAAGGATTCGAAACAGAAGTAAAGAAATCCGAACGTACCCTTGAGGATGGCACTATTGTCACTGAAGAAGTTACGCTAAAGAAGCCGGTCAAACGTTTTTGGCTTAACGTAAAAGAAATCCTTAAGCTCATACGACAGAACGATCCAAAGCTCAAGATATCTGTGTTTAACTGCTACTACCATCTCAGAAAATTGCAGGAACAAGGGCTTGTAGAACAATTCCCACCTGCCACAGTAGAGGATGCTGATGATTCGAGAAGAGTCCGGGGGATGTATTTCCGATCTGCAGCGAAGTTCTTTGTGCCGACTACCTTTGAGATTTCTACTGAATTAGCAGAGAGAGATGTATTGCCGCCAGAGGTGACTGAAAAGGCCGTTCACCTTGCCCAGAATGTGAAGGAAAGCGGACTTCCTGGTGCCTATGAATATTCTCTTCGACTAGGAAAGGTAGACTACTGGTTTGCAGTAACAATGAGTTTGCATGATGATGGGGAGAGCATAATATCTGTAGTACGGGATATTACTGACCAACGAAACGCCCAAGAGGCTCTCAGAGAAAGTCAAGAAAGACTTGATCTCGCCCTGCGAGGAGCAGATCTAGCACCATGGGACTGGCATCATGACACTGGCGAGATGGTTTTTAGTGAGAGCTATGCAAAGATGCTTGGTTATACCTTAAAGGAATTGAAACAAAAGCGGTCAAAATGGGAAGAACTTGTCCATCCAGATGATATGAATATGGTTCTGCAGCTATGGGATGAGCACCTTGAAGGCAAATCACAGACCTACTCATGTCAATATCGATTGAAGACCAAGCATGACACCTATATCTGGGTACTAGATAGAGGCCGCGTAGTAGACCGTGACGAGTTAGGAAGTCCTCTT
>JBHLND010000205.1:0-5397 GCA_048937485.1 Promethearchaeota archaeon | reverse complement strand
AAGCTCCAGTAGAGGAACTTGGCCAATTGGGAATGTGGGTAACTGTCTTCACTCATACCCAAGTATTGATGGTGTCCGGGGAAGTAATATGGATAGACTAGTCAGCTCGTTCATGGAAATGGTGTCCAAAAGTGAAGGACAACACAGAGCCTTCAAATGCTATGGCCACTCGAAATGGTTTACTACCGAGGAGATAGCCGAGTTCTTTCAAATCTTAGAGGAGATCGCATTTAGAAACGATACTTGGTACACGTCCTGGGGAGAAGCTGTTGCATACCAGCTTGAACGCGATAGCGTTCGGGTGCAGGAATTCTCATTTGATGGAAAAGAAGTATCCTTCAGGACCGTGGTTGCCAGTGAATTGGAGTTCGGAATTCCCATCACATACAAGATTCAGATACCTTCACATTGGGACACAGTAATGGTGCTTGATGGTGGCAAGATATCTGATTGTTTTGAAATAGTGATAGAGGAAGATCGCAAGTTTGTAGTCTTGGATTCGGCGCCCCATGGACAAACAATTAGAGTACTATCAGAAGTTTCTGTGGACAATATAGGGCCTGTGATAAGAAACTTGAGAACTATAGTCACCGAACAGGGTGTTGCATTCTTGGCAGACATTGATGATGAAGTGAGTTTCATATCTGATGTGAATATTACTGTTAGGAACTGCAATCAGGCGTTCACATTCCAGAATGTCCAGAATCCTGTCTTTTGGTCCAACAGCACCTTTGGCAGAGTGGCGTTCAATCTTGACCCGGGCTGCTACTGGTTTGAGTTCAAGGCGCTAGATGCGCTAGGCAACATGGCAACTTCAGGATCGTACTTCGTTTTTTCATCCGAGTCATCCTGATAACGTGAAGAAAGGTTGAAGTCCTCCCGAATTTGAAGAGAAAGAAGAAATCGAGGAGCTTTAAATGTGACTCTAACTATTCACTTGAAAGACCAATATCCATGAGTGTCTAGTTCCCGAGGCTTTCTATGAGAGTAGATTCTGCATCAATGGATTCGTTGAATCAGAAGATCATCAGCAAGCTTGCCCAAGAGGAATCTGGCAAACGTCAGCACTACCGCCCAATTTATTCTCTACACAAATGGTGGGCTCGTAGGCCTGGCGCACAGTTCCGCTCAATCATCCTAACGGCAACCGGGGTTGATTCGAACCTATTTCAGATGAATCAGAGGGGGGATCTGCTTGATTCAAGCATATACCTGCAAAGTCATGACTTTGAGGATTTAATCATTTTTGACCCGTTCATGGGTGGAGGAACTACACTAGTGGAAGGCAATCGTCTTGGAGCAAAGGTGATTGGATGCGATATAAACCCTGTTTCGTACTGGATTGTTCGAGAATCCCTAAGACCTATCGACTTGAATCGGCTTAAGGTGCATTTTAGGCAGCTAGAACAAAAAGTCGGGGTCAAAATAAGGGACCTATACACTACCGACTGTAGTGTGTGCAACGCGCATAGTGCTGATGGAATGTATGTGTTCTGGATTCGAAGAGTGAATTGCTCGGAATGTGATGAAGAAGTATCCCTATACAAAAGAACTCTGCTCAATAGAGGACTTCGAAGGAACATACCTATCAGTCAGCAGAATCCGGCTACTGTGTTTTGTCCAACCTGCTTTGACGTTGCTCATTGGACTGGCGAAGGTCAAAGTGTGTGCTTGAACTGTGGTAGATCCTTCAACCCATTCGAAGGAACCTATAATCAAGGTCGGGTGCAATGCAAGAACTGCGGGAAAAATCTCAAGCTTGTTGAGCTAATTGAGCAAGGGCAATCTATCCAAGAACGTCTTGTGGCAATTGAATATTGGTGCCCAATATGTAAGAAACGAATGTATAAGGCACCAGATAAGAGAGATTCGGAGAAGCTGAAAGGCATTCAGCTGAAGTTTCAGCATTTACGGAAGTCTCTTGCCATTCCAGAACAGCGGATTCTCGAGGGTACATCATCAGAGCGATGGCGAAACCACGGTTATGATTTCTACAACCAAGTCTTCAGCCCCCGTCAGCATCTGGCCTTCAATTTGCTGATTGATGGAATTAAGGAGATTCCCAAGGATTTTAGGGAGTCATTTGCTACTGTCTTTTCGAATTCGCTTGAGTACAACAATATGATGACCCCCTACAATTACCCACATAGAAAGCTCCATCATCTCTTCACTTACCATGCATTGCCCCTTACGACAACTCCTGTGGAAAACGCGGTTTGGGGTTGCGAGGAGAGAGGTGCAGGGACCTTTGTGAATTGCTTCGGTCGCTATGTGAAGGCCAAAGAATACTGTCAAAATCCCTTTGACAAGTACAAGGACTCGCTAGGCAACATTCGAACTGTTTACTCGAATAGCGAGAAAATAGAGGCCCAGCTTGTCAAGACGTTCGAAAGTCTTCGGAACACAAAACGCGGAGCGCTCCTTTTCTGCAGAGATTCATCAAATATACCAGAGATTCCAGATGATTCAGTAGACCTTGTAATAACAGACCCCCCATATTTCGATAACATCCATTATTCGGAGCTGTCAAACTTCTTCTATGTGTGGCTAAGGCTTCTAGTGAACGATGTCAATTTTGAGACTGAAAATGTACCGACAGAGAGAGAGGCGATAGTTAATTCAGGTATGAACAAGGGCGAAGACCGTTGTGGACTGCTTCTGACATCAGTATTCAGGGAATGCCAGCGTGTGTTAAAGAAAGATGGAGTTCTTGCCTTTACGTTTCATCATACCAAGTGGCGTGCATGGTGGATGATTCTTAGTGCTGTGAGAGATAGTGGATTTCGCATCACAGATGCATTCCCAATTAGCAGCGAGTATAAAGTCAGTCCACATATTCGAAAGAAGAAATCGCTTGATATGGACCTAGTTGTGTTTTGCAAATCAAGAAAGCATTCACTGAAACCAGTAGCAGCTTTGGATAAGCTGATGAGGAGTGCTTTGGAGAGAGTGGGCCAAGAGCAGAGAAATGCCAATCGTGATGAGAACCTATTGAGATTTCTAGCTGAGCTCTTGATGATTTCAACCGACAGCCTGACGGACTATAATTGGTTCAAAGATGCACTCGATGAGTTCAGTGACCAAAGGAACTGAACCAAGCAATTAAAGGGATAATCGAAGCCCCATCTGCGTGACAAACCCTCTGAAGTGAAGTGAGTGCAAGCGATCTCAGGCGTGTATGTACTTGGTGTCCTAGCTTCGATAGCAACGTCTATACTTTTCGCATCTACGAATGTTGTCTACAAAAAGCTAGGCGATAGGATCACTACTCTTGAGATTGTTGCCACACGAACATTCGTTAGCCTACCCTTGGCGGTAATCCTTGTATTGCCTCCGTTCAATCCGGATGGCATCTTCCTTACAGTTGAAGGCGTTGTCATACTAGCTATCTCCATGATCATTGGTCTAGTTATTGGTGACTTTCTGTATTTTGAGAGTCAGGAAAGAATCGGTGTTTCGCGTGCATTTCCAATCGCTGCAAGCTATCCGTTGCTAGTGTATCTTCTAGCAGCCCTGTTCCTTGCGGAGCCTGTTTACCCTTTGAGAGTAATTGGTGCAATCATGGTTGTTGTGGGAGTTGGACTCATCACGCACGATCAGAATATAAAAGCAAAGAATTCGTTGGATGAAGACAAGAGAAAAATCATCATAGGAGTGCTATTTGCTCTAATCACGTTTGTTGCCTGGGCATTAAGTGATTTAACCCTCCAAGTTGGCTTACAGGATATAGATCCACTGGATGCAAACTTCGTCAGAATAATTGTCGCTACATTCATCTTTCTGCCTGCAGTTTCCAAGTCCGGTGGAAAGAGCCAGCTGCGAACCGACCGAAAGCTGCTGGCTATTGTCTTGTTAACAGGTTTTGTTGGATTTGGAGTTACACTTGTCCTATTCACATTTGCAGTGTCATATATCCGTGCTACAGTGAACTCTGTGATTTTAGCCGCTGGGCCGCTTGTTGGTACGCCGATATCAATCGCGGTTCTTCATGAAGAGGCTCCAAAGCTCATAGTCGCAGGTACCGTTCTGGCTGTTCTCGGCGTAGCCTTGGTTGTGATTGTCTTCTGACGATGTAGTAAGAACGAAACTATTATTGACTGGTGCTTTTTCGTGTGAAAACATGCTGAGGAGTTTGCGAAATGACAAATACGATTATCAGAATGAGCAGATGGATTTCTGAGAATCAGGAAGTTAGCTACCTCTTTGGGCTGATAATTGGCGCATTTGCATTCCTGATTATGTTGGTCATATCCGACTGGAATTTCCAGAACTTAGTCGAACTGGTGATTACTCAGGAATTCCTAATCTTTGCTGGAGCTGTAACTAGGTTCCTTAGTGGTTCAGGAATAATGCTTACTTACGCCCTATTCTGTGTCATTGTTTTCAAAGCTCTGTCAGAGTGGATTAAGGGGAAACCAGCAAGAGCACGGAATCTCAAACTAACTCTTCTAACACCAATATTAGCGGTCCTAGCTTATGCTGCAACAATCGTAGTAAGATCTCTAATCTATTCGCACCCTCTTACTGAGATTGAACGAATTGCATCACTCCTAGGATCATGGTTTCTGATTTTGCTTGTATATGCACTTCCTGCTATTCGCGGAGAATACAATCCAGAGATGCGGCAAAGTCAAATCGTTGAAGTCAAGAAGACTGCAGGCAATATACGTTTCAGAATCTGGAAAGGATACCAATCCTACATAAGACGGGACTATGGCAAAGTGTATTCCAGAGAGTTTGAAATGTATCGGGAGCAACTTGACGCAATTCGAGCGATACTGAGCGGGATTCTAATCCTACCTCTTGCATTTCTCTTTGTGTTTTTTCCTCCCCTAACTGGAATAGCTTTAGTTCTGTGGATGAGAATGTTTTCTTTGGATCAGGATTCTTTCAGTAGAGGCGAGAGAACAATGCTCCTGATTTTCGCTTTGGGAGTCCTGTTTCTATTTGGTTATATGTTTCTAGCTCTTGATCTATCTGGATTGACGCTGTATTTCGATTTAGCGTACTCACTTGGGATGCTTGTCAGCATTTCATTATTGGGCCTCATTATCTCTAGATCATGACACGCTTGGAGTCTCTTTGAGCAAGCATCTTATAACACAGGCGTTTTTCGAAGAGTAAGCGGGATGAAATCAAGATGAAGAAAGGACTAGAGAGCCTCATTCACGAGATACGAGCCAGCCGGGCAGAGCCTACCAGACTCGTTCGGCTCATCAGGCGGTATGACGAAGAATATGGTCCAAAAGCTGAAGGTGAAACATTGAAGATAATCGCCGACTTTACTCGTGAAAGCTGGGCAAGTATTGCAGAAGAGCATGGGGACACATCCATTCAGGGGATTCTGGATACGCTTTGGAATTCTTTCAAGAACGCAGGAGGAGAATTTACTGTTGA
>JBHLND010000204.1:0-5404 GCA_048937485.1 Promethearchaeota archaeon | reverse complement strand
TTGTACAATTCCGCCAATCGGATCTATGTATCCGCCTTTGCAGAACGCTCAAAGAGAGATAAACCACAAGATTCGTAGTTATGTCAAGGAGACCGCAAAAACAGTCTGTGCTGATCTTTACAGAGGTCTATCAACACCTGAAGGCCTACTTAGCCGAGTCTATGACTCTGGAGATGGCTTGCATCTTAGTATTGATGGTTATCGGAAAGTTGGGACGGTCGTATGGGATGAAGGAATAAGTACAATCCTATCGAAGCTTCCCTAGAGTATCCTTTTTGACCTTGCAATACACCAACAGAAAAGCGATATAGCCCTTTCAAGTAATCGAACAACCGCCGGAGGCTGTTACTCTGTCCAGGAGCAAATTGGCATTTGTCGACCACATCTGCGAACTAAGCAGACGTGGTGCCATGCAGGAAATTGCCAACTCGATCAAGGAGTATTGGGTTGACAAGAAGGCAGCCCCTTGGCATAGAATTTACGACATGCTTGATAGGAATTGGAATTGGAAATCGGGGGATAAGGAAGAACTCAGCCAGCGTTTGCTGCTATTGCGAGATGGCGTGTTTGGTTCTCTTGGCATGCTTTCCTTGAGCCTCGCAATTGATCTTTCAACGAAGGAGGTTCTTCATATCCTTGCGAAATCGAAGGATTGGAACTCTGGGCGACGTGATGTGCGCAACAGATGTGCAAAGATTCTGTCCGAGATGATTTCAAAAAGACAACTGGCGGATCTCATCCCATCGGCCCTAGAACGAGATGGCTTTGGATTTCTTGTTCCTTCTTTAAAGGATGCTTTATTTGAGGAGTATCGTGACGCACAGCCGAAGATCACACGAAAGAAGCTTGATGTGAGCCTTCTCTCGAAGTCAGTGTTGGGACGGAGCCTTCTACGCGAGCAAATGATTGCTGAGAGCAAGATTTCTGAAGACGATCCGCGTACCCAGCAACTATTGGAGGCATACGAACGGCTTCTTGTCGAGTTGGAGCTGGATGAGAGGCTAATGATATTGCCCCCCTCTGAAACTGATCAGCTTACATTGAATGGTGAAGTTGTAGCCGAATCTCAGAAAGAGAAAGAGCGGGAAAGAGTAGTGGACACAAGCGTGGTGGAATTGGCTGATCTTACAGAGTTCTTGGAGGCGGAAAACACCAAAGTTACAAAGAAGAAGAAACGTCCTACCAAGACTAGAACCACCAAGAAGAAGCAGGCAAAGAAAAAGACCTCTAGTAAGAAGAAAGGGGGTTCAAAGAACTGAGCTCCGCAAAATCCTCTCAAAGCAAATCTGTTGCAGCAGAGCGCAAAGTCTTGACGAAGCTTAGAGAAATCTCCTGGGATCTAAACTCAGTAGATATGGAGGCAATGTACACTGCAGGTGGATTGCTCACCCAGTTTGATGTGATTCGATCACTACTCCCCAGGGTAATGTCACTACTAGATGCAGATGATGTATTCATTCGAAAGATTGCCTATCGAAATGCAGGGCGTAATATATTCGAAGATTATATTCCTGAGTTCTTCCACTCACTTAGGCTTCTTCCGCCAGCAGAAACTCTTCAGGTTCTCCAAAGCATCAGAGAATCATTCAGAGTAAATGGACCCCCTCAATCCGCAAGTGAACAGAAACGATGGATGTTGTCCCTAGCTAGTCTTGGAAAGGAACATCAGCCTGCAGTTTTTGACCTAATGACTACACTGGGAAAACCTGGAGCTAAATGGGTGTCCAGATTCTTGAAGGAAAACATTCAGAATCTTACAATAGGTTCTGTGGCAATCTTCGCAGAATTCACTGAACCCCCAAGATTCAGTCTTGTAAAGACACTTGCCAAAGAGTCTGCAAAAAAGAAGAGAGACCTATTGCCCTACATATGCGGGATTACTGAAACCCAAACTGTGCGGCATTTGACACCTTTTCTAAGGAGTGGAAACTGGGAGGAAAGGAAAGAAGTTGCACAGGCTATTGGTCAAACAGGAATAGTAACTCCTACTGGAATTATCAGAGATGTGATTGCCGATCCGGATTGGCGCGTGAAGCAAGCGCTCATCGATGCAGTAGACATTTCTAGGTCGAGGTTCAGTAGCCTTCACAACATACTAACCATTTTGATTGCAGATTCGCATACCCGTATTCGAGGCTCTGCGGAGCGACTTGTTCTGAAACTTGGATCAGAATCTTGTGCTGACACCAATTTGGAAACTCAGAGAGAGCGTATAATGAAGCACTTCAGGAAGCAGCTCCTCAAAGCAGCTGCAGTCAACAGGGATTTGGATACATCTTGGATGGGCCTGGACATCCCTAGCGAAGAAGGCATCCCTTTCATGGATGAAAAGGAGGGCGATGATGCAGGTCCGCAGCCTGTTGGAATTGGAGACCTTCAGGCTACTGACGTTGCTAAGGAGAAGAAATCTGAGGCATCACCGTCAGCGATTAGCCTTCGAGAAGCCCTCATGAGAAGAATGCAGGAATCCACAGAACAGGCTACGCCCGAGGAAGATAGCAGCCTCCTAGGCGAACTTGAAGCCATTGCTATTGATGTCAAGCAACCTCCGCAAGCTCGGGTTCTTTCACTCTTAGACAATCTCTCTGAAAAGGTTGGAAAAGCAGTGAAGATATCCCTACTAAACGAGCACGCTTCTGACATCGAGATGTCTGCTGAAGAAATGAAGGATGTAATTGATGCGCTTGTCAAAGAGGGCACGATCTACATGGTCGATGAAGACCAGGATAGAGTGCGGCGTGCAGACATCATAGTTGAGTGATTTCTGAATCATTTTGCCATTCTGGAAAAGACTAATGTGCACCATAGACACGAATCGTAGGATTGGAGAATTCATTATGTCAGAGAGCACGTTGATACATGGCGGACTTATTGTCACAGGAGATGAAAAGGGAACCATCATTGAGAATGGCTATGTTCAGTTCAGTAGTGGTCGCTTAACTCATGTTGGAAAATCCAAGCCAAAAGAAAAGGCTGACTCTGTAATTGATGCAAAGGGGTCTGTTCTGATTCCTGGCCTCATTACTGCTCATACCCATCTCTATGGGATTCTTCTTCGAGGCGCATCTCTGAATATTGACCCACCGACGGATTTTG
Organism: Promethearchaeota archaeon; assembly: GCA_048937485.1. GTDB lineage: Archaea > Asgardarchaeota > Thorarchaeia > Thorarchaeales > Thorarchaeaceae > SMTZ1-83. The sequence continues at coordinate 2,308 of JBHLND010000204.1, read as the reverse complement.
CTCAGATTCTGCAGCGAGTTTGGTGGCCCCTTGACGAAACCATGAACCTTGATGATGCTGCAGCGAGTGCTCTCTCCGCATCAGCTGACATGCTCCGAAATGGATCTACCTTCTTTGCAGACACCTACTCTGGGCCAAATTCAATAGAGGGTGTGCTGGATGCAATTGCTGATGCCACGAATCGCATTGGAATTAGGTCTATGTTAGCCTTTGAAATGACAGAGAGAGACAGCTTAGAAGATGGTAGCAGGGGTCTAGCAGAAAATGTTCGATTCGCTGGTTGTTCAAAGTGCGGAGGACTAGCTTCACTTATGATGAGCATCCATGCGTCATTCACTGTTAGTGATGACCTGATTGAGAGAGCTGTGCGGGAGGCTCGGAAACTAGATATCCCCATCACAATCCACACTTCTGAGGGACTAGTGGACCTCTATCATAACTTGGAGAAGTACGGAGAACGAACCGTAGAGAGACTTGAGAGACTAGGAGTCCTAGGTCCTCGCACAGTATTAGCTCACTGTGTACACGTAAATGACACCGAATTGGATATTATAGCAAAGCACGGCTCGGCGGTAGCTCACAATCCAATGTCAAACATGCTCAATGCAGTTGGAACCGCTCCTGTTCCTGGAATGCTGAAGCGAGGTATTCCTGTTGGATTGGGCAATGACGGGTGGATCTATGATCCATTTGAGAACATTCGATGCGCACTCACAGTTCACCGCCTTGCAACTGGCAGTCCAAACATAATTGGACCTAGCGAGGTCTTTAGAATGGCAACCTTAGATGGAGCACGATGTTACGGACTAGAGAAGGAAATTGGGAGCCTCGAAGTCGGCAAGGCTGCTGATATCGTTATTCTTGAAGGCACAAGAGTTCCAACGCCTTTGAATGCACAATCAGTCATTGGTCATCTGGTCAATACCTTCGGCGGCCGAGATGTGCACTCAGTCTATGTTAACGGTGAGATTGCTGTTGAGGCCAAAAAGATGGTAAAGGTCCCTGATGAAGAAGTGGCTGAAATCTCTAGGAACGCTTCAAGAGACCTTTGGAAACGACTCAACAAATAGCCTAGTAGAAAAAGCAAAGGAGGGGCAATAGCCCCTCAAAGAATGTGACTATTTCCTGCGGAGGCAGACTATGGCAAGGATAAGAACGACTCCGACCGCTGCTCCCACTAGTATAATGTTGTCCTGTATGAAAGCAACTATGTCTAAACCTGGAAGTCCCTGCCTTACAAGCTCGAATGTTCCAAGTACATCGTCATTAGTAGAGTTGGACATCCCGAAGCTATAATGCGCTAACATTCCATCCTCTTTCAGAAAGTCTACAGAAACAGCATAGCTGACTCCAAGCCATTCTTGTTCAACCTCGCCGCCCCAGAAACCACCTCGGTCGTAGATTGTACCGTTATGGATTGATGTGTCATAGAGCTCCGTAAGGAAGGTATAGTTACCTGTTGGAACAATGAACTGATCTATCACTAGGAACATGAATATGAAGATAAGTCCGCTCCAACCAAGTGCAGTACCATTTTCCCAAGTTATGTCTAGCATTGTAGTCGAGTCCGGCAATTCAAGCCAGGTGTTTATGATATTCGCAATGGTGGGTCTGCTAGTAACCTCCATGTACATAACTTCCGTTTCGGTTGTGCCGTTTTCATCAGTCATTCTCATATCAAAATTCCACTGGTCCCCGACCGTAATTCCCCATTCGAGGCCCTGAGAGGTCGCTGCGGAAACTGGCACAACGAGCAACATGCTGACAAAACCTAATGCCATTAGGCACTGTAGCGTGCGTTTCATTTTTTCTATTCACTCCATTTGAACCACGTGAAAATGGTTGATTTTTGTTATCGAGATAGCTACAAAAGGAATTCGCTGACCTATCTCCGTCTTCTTGCCGCCAAAATTGACAGAACAATGACGGCCGCTATTTCTCCACCAATGAGAATTACAAGAACATTCTCAGGAAGACCCAAACCATCTCGGGTAATCTCTGCATAACCCACCTGAAGATTCTCATCCAATGATTCACCATGAAATGCATTCAATGCTCCATCGAATTTTGAGAATCTAAAGACTACTTCAGCTCTGTAGATATCCCAAGTATATGTGAGTTTGAAACCCCATTCATCAACTGTGTCAGTCCAATCTACTTGAGATAAAGGATGACCATAGCCGAAGAAAAAGGGATCCACTGTTTGCCGTAAAAGGGTCCAATTGCCAATGGGAATTGCTGCTAAGGGGATAAAACCATGCCTCCTTCTGCGGTAGACATGTTTTTATTGGCGAAAAAACTGAAGGCA
>JBHLND010000203.1:1755-5408 GCA_048937485.1 Promethearchaeota archaeon | reverse complement strand
TTTGTGCAGCTTCTGCCTTCATTCATGCTCACTTTCTTCGTGTGAGAAAGGAGGAAACAGAGAATGGAAAACCAAGGTATGATTGCCGGGGCCTTGATAATTGGACTCGTTATTGGCTTGGGTGTCGGATTTGTTTTGCCCGGAGTTTTGCCGCCCGCACCAGACCTCTTAACGGTCATTCAGGACCGGGGCTACATTATAGTTGGAACCAGCTCAGGATTCTATCCGTTTGAGATGGAGAATACAACAACAAGTGAATTGTATGGCTTCGACATAGAACTTGCAGAATACGTCGCAGACGAACTGGATGTGACAATCCAGTGGGAGGACATGGACTTCAACCTTCTAGTGCCTCAATGCGAAGGCGGCACAATTGATATGATTGCTGCAGCGACGTTTATTACTGAAGATCGAAACGACAAGCTGCTTCCTTCAGTATGGTATTTGCGTGCCAACATGGTCGTCATAGTGAATAATGACTCAGCATTGACTGTAGACGATTATAGTGACCTTGACGGGCTGGATGTGGGTGTTCAAGGGTCTACTGCCGAGCACTTCGAGCTTCTGGACCACAATGACGCAGGCGGTACAGTCGAAATCCATGACTATCCATACTTGGAAACAATGTTCGCAGACTTGAATAGCGAGTTGCTAGATGCAATCTACATCGATGAACCAGTTCTTGGCCAATACGATTTACTCTATGACCTGAAGATTGTTTACACAGTGTTAGCACCGCCAATGGCTTTCTATATGGCATATGGGAATCCCAGTTTCTATAGAGCTGTAAACAATGCTATGGCTAAGGCCTTTGAGTCAGGATTTATGGACGCCCTGATTCTGAAATACTTCACCTGAGTTCTACAAAATAGGTGATTGTGAGAATGCAGGAGTTGCAGGAGATTGTTGGATGGTTTGAATATATCGTTTGGAACGGTCTTCCTGCCACCCTGCTCCTAACTTTTTTGGGACTTGCCCTTGGGGTAGCTTTCGGCTTGTTGCTGGCTCTAGCCCGAGTGTACGCGTCCAAAGGAATTCAGAATATCGCAGTTCTGTATGAGCGGATTTTCCGCAGCATCCCCATACTTGTATTGATGTTCATTTTCGCCTTGGTGCTTCCTAGGGCATTCAATGCTATCGGTTTAAGGGACTATTCCTTACTTGTATCTGTTGCCATTGCATTAGGTTTGCGAAGCGCCGCGTATCAAGCAGGGATTTTCCGAAGTGCGATTCTCTCAGTGAGTCCGGGACAACTTCAAGCTGCAAGGGCAATGGGTATGACCGAAATGCAGGCCAATCAGCATATTATACTTCCACAAGCATTCCGAATTGCTGTTCCTGCCTGGTCAAATGAGTATGCTGTTGTGATAAAAGACACTTCCTTTGCGCTTGCTGTAGGTGTTGTAGATATGAACAAGCTTGCTTTCAATCTCTGGAGGGAGAATCCCGCTATTATGCTGCCTGTCCTGCTCCTACTTACACTTCTGTACCTCTGTTTTACATACCCGATTACAAAATACGTTGGTGAGTTTATGACAAAGAGACTGAAACGGCTTGGATTGGGAGGTGGATAGCGATGACCTATTCGTCCGTTCTAGAAGTGAAAGATGTTTGGAAATCATTTGATGAGCTAGAGGTTTTGAAGGGTATTACATTCGACGTAAGAGAAGGAGAAGTAAAGGTGATTTTTGGACCAAGCGGTAGTGGCAAGAGCACCCTGCTGAGATGCATCAACATGCTTGATCCTCCAGATCGGGGGGAGATATTCCTTCGAGGAGAAAGTCTAATGGATGCTTCTGTCGACCTCAACAGCTTTCGATCAAGAATCGGAATGGTCTTCCAAAGCTTCAATCTATTTGCACACTTGAAAGCAATAGACAATGTTGCTATTGGTCCACGACAGGTTCTGGGGCTTACCAAAGAGGAGGCGAGGAGCAGGGCCGAAGCCGCCTTAGATATGGTTCATATGATGGATCGAGCGAATCACTACCCTGCCGAACTCTCGGGAGGGCAGCAACAAAGAGTTGGTATAGCTCGAGCAATGGCAATGGAGCCGGATGTCATCCTATTTGATGAACCTACGAGCGCCTTGGACCCTGAGCTGATTGGAGAGGTCCTTCAGGTCATGCTCGAAATAGCTAAACAAGGGACCACAATGGTAGTGGTTACACATGAAATGGGATTCGCGAGAGCAGTTGCTAATGAAATGATCTTCATGGATGAAGGAGTTGTGGTTGAACGCGGGTCTCCACGGCACTTCTTCACGAAACCTGAATCAGAACGAGCCAAGAAGTTCTTGCATCGTCTGGAGGTATTATACGGTCAAGGAAATGAGGACGACAGGGAGTTGTAGTTTATCGGGGAATGTGAAGATGACAACGAATACGGCTGAACCAATCAACAGCTTCGAGAAACTGAAGGTTTTTCTCTCGACCCGCCTTGGCCGTGTGATTCGTACCATTTTCTCATTATGTGCAATGATTGCTATCCTGCTTGTGCTTTTTGTGCTCCTAGAATTAGAAGACCAGTTTGATGGTTTCATTGCGGGCGTTAGCACAACGCTATCATTGTATGTTTTCGCGTTGACATTCGGATTCTTTGTTGGTCTTGTTATGGCAATAACTCGTGTCTATGGTGGTGCAATTCTCTCTCGGATTGCAACTGGATACATAGAAGTTATTCGAGGGACGCCAGTTGTGACTCAAGTCATTCTCATAGCATATCTGCCTGATATGCTGAATGTCTATTTGGAATCTCAAGGTCTTCCTATTATTCCACTGAGCTGGGCACTTCGCTATTTCATGTGCGCACTTTGCTTGGGCATAAACAGCTCCGCCTACCAAGCGGAATTCTTCAGGGGTTCAATCACCTCTGTCAGCGGCGGACAGATGATGGCTGCGCGGGCAATTGGCATGTCAAGAACTCAAAGCATCAGACAGGTTATCCTTCCTCAAAGCATGAGGCGCGTCATTCCTGCATGGTCAAATGAAGCATCATATCTGCCTAAGGTCACTACGGCTGCCTATATTGTTTCAGTACGTGAAGTTTTTGGCTGGGCCAGTATAACGGGTTCGCTATTCTTCATGTCACTACAGGTCTATTTACTTGTAGCATTCTTCTTCATCATCCTAATTATGTTCATCACATGGCTCTTGGATGCCATTTACGATGAGATTAGGATCCCTGGTCTTTGAGGAGGAGTGACTCGAGGTCATTCTCCTCGTTCTAATCTAGAATGGGAACTACTCCAGTTCTCCTCGTTCTTCCTTGATAGCAGCCTGAGCTGCAGCCAATCTAGCTAAAGGCAGTCGATAGGGTGAACATGACACGTAGTCCAGCCCAATCTTGTAGAAGAACTCCACAGAGCGTGGGTCGCCTCCATGCTCTCCGCAAACACCAATCTTCAAGTCCGGTCGAGTCTTCTTACCACGCTCGATTGCTATTTCCATCAACTGACCAATGCCACGTTTGTCTATTGATTGAAATGGATCATTCCTGAGAATGCGCATGTCCAAATACTGGGGGAGAAATGAGTCAATATCATCCCTGCTGAAGCCAAACCCCATCTGCGAGAGATCATTAGTGCCAAAGGAGAAGAATTCAGCACTCTCCGCCATGTCCCCCGCCCGCATGCAGGCTCTTGGAATTTCGAT
>JBHLND010000203.1:0-1745 GCA_048937485.1 Promethearchaeota archaeon | reverse complement strand
CTTCTCATAGAGCGCTTCTACTCTCATTTTCATGTACTTCAGTTCAGCTGCTCCTATTGTAACTGGAATCATTATTTCGAGTTTTGTCTTCTTCCCTTCCTTCTCAAGCTCCAATGCTGCATCAAGGATTGCACGAATCTGCATCTCATAGACTTCTGGGTAGGTGATGCCCAGTCTTACTCCGCGGTGCCCCATCATGGGATTGTTCTCGTGAAGAGAATCTCCGCGTTTACGTACGTCGTCAATGTCAACGCTAAGTGCGTGTGCAAGCCTCTCCTGTCCTATCCTACTCTGTGGAACGAATTCATGGAGCGGAGGGTCAAGGAGCCTGATAGTAACTGGCAGGCCATCCATTACTTCCAATGTTGCCTTGATGTCACGTTTTAGGTATGGAGTCAATTCTTTGATGGCAACCTCTCGTTCTGCCTTTGTCTTGCTCATGATGAGCTTACGGAGAAGAAAGAGCGGTTCCTCCGACCCCTCACCGTAAAACATGTGCTCGCTTCGAAACAACCCGATTCCTTCAGCGCCAAACTCGAGCGCTATTTTGGCATCTTCTGGAGTATCTGCATTCGCCCGAACCCCCATTTTCCGGAAGGAGTCTACCATCTCCATGAATTCCTGAAGTCTCGGATTCTTGGTTGAGTCCATCATGGGCAATTCGCCCTCATAAACAAGGCCAACCGTTCCATTGAGTGTAAGGACATCCCCTTCTTTGTAGACCTTCCCTCTAACATTCATGCTCTTGCTGAATGGGTCGATTTCTAGGTCTCCAGCACCTACGATGCAGGTCTTCCCCCAGCCTCGTGTGACAAGTGCAGCATGAGAGGTCATTCCCCCTCTTGCTGTAAGCACGCCGATGGCAGCTCTCATTCCCTCAATGTCTTCAGGAGAGGTTTCCTCTCTGACCAGGATTACATCCTCGCCCTTGTTTGCCTGAATAACAGCATCTTCTTGAGTAAAGACAATTCTTCCGACTGCACCTCCTGGACCTGCTGGAAGACCCCTGGCAATCGGAGCAGCTTTCTTTTCTTCCTCTGGGTCGAGGATCGGATATAGCAATTGACCAAGTTGCTCTGGATTGATTCTCATCACGGCAGTCTTCTTATCAATGAGTCCCTCATCGATTAGGTCCATAGCAATGTTCAAAGCCGCTGTCGCCGTTCGTTTGCCAACTCTGTGTTGGACGAGATAGAGCTTGTTTCTCTCAATGGTGAATTCTAGGTCAAGCATGTCGTTGGAATCTTTCTCCAAGATGTTGCGAATACTGACGAGCTGTTTGTACAACTCAGGCATCTTCTCCTGCAGCGTGGGTAGATGCTCGTTTTGGTTATTCTTCGATTCCTCGTTCATTGGATTGGGCGTTCGAATTCCCGCGACAACGTCTTCGCCCTGCGCATTAAAGAGACATTCACCATAGTACTTGTTCTCGCCCGTAGCGGGGTCTCTGGTAAAGGCAACACCTGTCGCAGAATCATCACCAAGGTTGCCAAAAACCATTGTCTGTACTGTGCAAGCTGTCCCCCACTCATCTGGGATGTTTTCAATTCTTCTGTACGATACTGCTCGCTTTCCCCACCAGCTCTTGAAGACTGCACCAACGGCTCCCCAGAGTTGTTCATAGGGGTCATCAGGAAACTCCCTTACTAAAGTCTGCTTTATTCTCTTCTTGAATTCATTAATCAATCCCTTTAGGTCATCAATAGTGAGGTCTGTGTCTGCTACTCTCCCGGCTTCCCTCTTCT
>JBHLND010000202.1:0-5421 GCA_048937485.1 Promethearchaeota archaeon | reverse complement strand
GAGATGTGCAAGTGATTCTATCGGGATCTGCTTTCCTGCCATATGTCCGACAGCCAAGACTCCCGCCACTGTCAAAGCAGAAGAAGATGAAAGGCCTGCGGCAATCGGAATATTTCCAGTTACCTCCAGATTCCATCCATGCTTGGGCCTCACTCCGTTTCTTGATAGAACGTTGAATACGCTTCGAAGGTAGTCCCGTTTGCTCCTGTATTCGATGTCTTTCTCAATTCTGAAACTATCCTCGGAACCCAAATCCCGGTATATAATCTGGATAACCATATCCTGCCTTGGCCTAGCAGTAATCAGTATCGACATATCGAGAGCAGCTGGAATCACGTCGAGACCCAAATAGTCACTATGCTCACCAAACAGGCAGACTCTACCTGGTGCGCTTACTTGAAAGGACATTCTATTCCTCCCCTATTGGATGAGCACAATCCTGCTATCAACCACGGTCGAAGATGTAGTTATCCGCTAAGCGGCTATTTCTGCTCTTGAGACATCCTAACAACGGTTTCTATGTCCTCCGGAGTCACTCCTGGAGACTCGATGTTATGCTTCTTGTATGCCTGTTTGATTCGCTCAAGTAGCTCTCCATTCTCAATCCTTACGCCAATGAGTTCCTTCTCAAGATTAGATATTGCATCAACTGGCAGCATGAAGAAGTCCCCGCTTAGAACAACTTCGTGAATCTTCTCATCCTCCATTTCAACTGTCGATCTCATGAGTCCTCCAGCAGCTTTGTAATTGGCAGTTCCGATTGTGGTTGTAGCAGAGATTCGAACCGTTCTTGCATCAATTCTTCCACTGCTTCTCCAGTGAAGCCACTCGTCTGATTCGTACTTGGGCTTCAGATCATCCATCTGTTTCCTTTCCCAACCTGTGAGTTGTCCGCGTACAAGGTTTATGTCAAGAGTTTCCTCGTACAATCGAATGAGGTCCTCTTTCACTTCGGTTCTGTCTGGGAGTCCTCCGGTTTCGAGCAAAATCGTTGTCATTCTCTCTCGAAGACCTTTTGCGATCTTGTCACGGAACTTCTCATCCGGGACCTTCAATACCTTAACCATCATATCAAAATTGAAGTCAAAGATGAGGTTACCAGTCAGAATTCTGGCATCTCCAACATCTCCGGCACCATTGCCTGAGATTTTCTTGTTTCCAACAATTAAATCATTGACCGGCTTGAATTCAGCCGGGATGCCTAGATTTCGATAGGCTTGAACTGGTGCCTCCAGAAATTTCCGGTAGTAGTCATCGATTTTTCTGGGAGTTGTGGGACTGTCCTGTCTTCCAATAAGCTGGTAGAACATCTGTCCATCATCAAGATAGACGCCACCTCCACCGATTACTCTACGCGTGAAGAAGATTCCATTCTCGCGGCAGAATTGAGTGTCTATATCCTTCTCAATCTCCTGAAAGTAACCTAAGCTCACCAAAGGTTTGGCTGGCCAGCAGATAATCAGTGTATTCTCGGATTCTCCTTCGGTAATTCCCTGTGCTATCATATCATAGATAATCTGTGTTTCAATAGGGGGAATTGGTCCGAGATCGAGTAGTCTCCAGGTTTCAAGCGTCATGATTCGGGCTGTAACTTTGAATTCTTAATAACGGATTCGGTATTTTCTGGCTCCTATCCCAACGATTAAATCTCAACATGCCGCAGCTTAACATGATTTAGATGATTGAGGCGCAAGAACTCACCAAGATGTTCAGCGAGTTCACTGCAGTTGACAGACTCTCTTTCCGTGTAGAATCCGGAGAAATCTACGGGCTCCTCGGTCCAAATGGATCGGGGAAATCTACTACGATGCGAATGCTACTTGGAATACTACAGCCCACATCAGGAACTGCTCGTATAATGGGGCATGGCATCTCGAATGAAATCGTGGCTGCAAAACGTGTGATGGGCTACGTGCCTGAAGAGCCAGTATTGCCTGAACGACTCACTGGTTGGGAATATGTGAATTATGTTGCCGATATTTGGCGCATCAACAGGGGTCCGGAGCGTGAGGAAGAGATTGACGAACTGCTTACGCTTCTTGACATACGTGATGCAAGTGACGACCTCATTGAAACCTATTCAAAAGGAATGGCCCGGAAGATTGGCCTTGTTGCGGCGCTTATCCATCACCCGCAAGTTCTAATTCTGGATGAAGTCCAGGCTGGTATCGACCCCCGAGGAGCTGCCACCATAAAGGAGATTCTTAACGGACTTAGCGATAGAGGCGCAACAATCCTGATGAGCACTCACGTTCTCGAAATTGCCGAGAGAATGTGTGACAGAATTGGAATCATCGACCACGGAAGGATGATTGCTGAAGGCACCATGGATGAATTGAAGCTCCAAGCAAAGGGAGAATCAAGTTTGGAGGAAATCTTCCTTGCACTTACTGGCGGGCCGGATATGCAGAAGATTGCTGAGTTTCTAGGTGAGATTGCTTGACTCTTGCAGACCTTATCTTGCTTCTTCGAGAAGATCTCAGAAAGACCTTCAGACTAGGTCGTGTTAAGGGAAAGCGAACCGAGCAGAAGAGCACATTTAGAAGGCTCCTGCCCATCATTGCAGGGGTTCTGATTTCACTCTTCATCATCTGGCTAATTACCATAGTCGTACCACTGCTTGGGTGGTCGTTTCTGGAAGAGCTCGTTTCAGACAATCTAGGCCTCGGTGCGACAATCTTCAATGCAATACTGCTGTTTTCTTTCATCGGTTCTATTATGGTGTCCTCATCAACAGTAGGCAATAGTTCGAAAATGGAATACATTCTGATAATGCCGCTCTCGATGCGTACGATCTTCCTCGAGAAGACCATCTATGTCATACTCTATAATTCTGTCCTCTGGATGTTCATCGGCGTGTCGATATTTATCGGCCTTTCAATTTCTTCTCCAACACTCTTGGCTCTAGTTTCCGTGCCAGTTTTTATTGTTCTCCTCCTCAGCATTATCACAATTGGCGTTGCTCTAGGTGGTCTTCTTGGGTTGCTCTTCTCCAAACTATTAGCGAGAAGACGTACTCTGAAACAGATTGGGTGGTTCATTGGGAGCGCTGCTGCCATCCTTGTAAGTGTGATCTATTATTATGGCCTCTATTCTTCAGATGGAGGGGCATTTTTCCAGTGGCTCTTCACACTAGCGGATGTTTTTGGCTTATCATCAGACCTTAGCCCTGGATATGCTGTGAGTGCCTTAACTTTGAGCGTTCTCATGGGCATTCAAGTACGGATTCAAGATGCAGTGATGGCTATTCTCTTCGTGATTGGAGGTACGATTCTTGTATATCTTAATGCAGTCGTCAGTGAGAGGGCACATTACAGTGGGTGGCTGGCCACTGGTTCCAAAAGAACCAACAAGAATGCAGAAGTTATGAAACGCGCAAATTGGGACCCGCAGCCAATTCCGGGATTGGTCTTTAATCAGACCATTAGCGTGTCAATTTGGTACAACATAGCATCAATTCGAAGAGAAGGACGAGTATTAGCCCAGTACCTCGTCGGCCCATTGCGTTTTGTCATCTTCCTAGTTCTTCCGGTTTTTGCTGTCGAGGAAGCCATGATGTTTACACCCTACCTGATATTGGCGGCGTTGATCCCTTTTGCGTCTTCGTATGGAGTATACTTTGCAGGGTACGAGATAGTCTATGAGGGCAAGAACTTGATGACTTTACAGCTGGCGGCAGCCAACATGGCCGATTATATAAAAGGCAAGATTTACAGCGCTGTCCCATTTGTCATTGGCGCAAGTTCTATTGTATCAGTGCTCATTCTCATCATCAATTTCACGCTCTGGCCATACATGCCTGCAGTGATAGCTGCAGCAATCTTCACAAATCTTGCAGCAGGTGCAATTGCAGCCAATGCTGCAGCAGCTGGAGGAGATTTCAAGGCTGAACGAATGATAACACGCCAAAGGGGATCTGCAGTTCAACCTCCAATCCGTGGTTTATCAATGGTAAAGGCACAGCTTATTCCAAATATGTTAGGTTTCATCGGTGTGTTTGGAATGCTGGCTATCAGTGCATTCGTGGGGACAACTCGGGGTTTGATTATTGGCATCTTAGCTGCCTACGGCGTTCTTCCAGTGTACATTCTGCTATGCTACATCCTCTTTCGACAGTATGCACATAGCGCAGGAAGAAAATTGGCTCTGATTGAAGCTTCAAAGTATCTCTAAACCAGCTCAATTTTATGCAATGTGCGAGAGGAGCGAGTAATTCACACGCAATACATTATTCTTTGATATCACAATGAAAGTGCTGCTCATCATGAACCGTGCGGAACCGGCAAGTGGCACCATAGATGTGTCCAAGATTAGGCACATTATGATTCTGGGAACAGAAGGCGGAGAGCTGCTTCTCTATGTGCCTTACAGAGGATCAGAACCTGTCAATCCAGACATGCATGCGGCGCTTCTCAGAGCAGTTTTGCATCTGTCAAAGGATGAGCTTCGAACAATTCGTTGGAAGAACTCGATCTATATCTTTGAGGCCGCTAGTCATGCAATCGCATTAATCGGAATGACTTCCGTTGATGATGAGGCCCTCTATCGTGGAAAATTAATGAAAATCCTTCAGCAGTTTGAGATTAATTACGATGATGTCATTCGGTCTGGAGTGGGTGATGTCCGCCAATTCAAGGACTTTGCTCTAAATATTATTGAGGAGTTTCCGCTGGCAAATATCAGCCTCGACACGATAGCACAGTCCATTGAAACTGGCTCAGTCATTCCTTGGCGAACTGCCGAAGTGGATTTCAAACTTGAGATTATCCAGCAATCTGCTAACGGTAAGAGAACCTTGAATGACATTGCTCAGCTCGTTGGCATCTCTGAGAGAGAGGTTATTGCACTAGCATCGATTCTTCAGTACTACGGGTGGATCGAGTTGATTGAAGACAGCTAAAGCTCGATTCTTCCAACAACCTTTCCTACCGGCACCGTGATGTCAACATCGAAGTATAGGCCAATCATTGGCGTTTCAATTTCTATGAGGCTGAGATCATCCCTTGGCCCACTTCTAATCTCAACAGCAACGTCACCTGACCTACCCGTCTTAACATCGTAGGTCGTATACGCTGCAGTCAATTGTGCAACATCATAGCCACTGCCTGTGATACTGGGAATGACCTTGAAATTCAGGTTAGGCCCACTATCGATCCATTCCCCATCTTCATCAAGCTTGCATGTGGCTTTCAGGAGCGTGTTTCCATCGCGGACCACAGTTCCCTGAACTGTATCTTTTTTCATGTCCAGCTTGATTTCTGCCCTCTTTCTTGGATATCCCCAAATCTCTCTTCCTGCCGCCTGTGCAACGTCTGTATCAACATAGTTGTGTGCGAAGTAGACTCCAACTTCCTCCTCCTTTGTTATCTGATTGTCAAAAATGCACTGCGCAAGAAGTGCTGACTCCATGAAGGTACCCGC
>JBHLND010000201.1:0-5424 GCA_048937485.1 Promethearchaeota archaeon | reverse complement strand
GATTCTCAAGCCGAATCGCGAATTTATTCGGGCTTCAGAATCCCACAGATAATGCGGCTCGTCTAGTCAAGATTCTGGCAATCCTATTTCCATCATTCGCAATGTCCTTTCAAATCTCAACTACTTTCTACATGATTTTCATCGCAGAAACTCTGGGTGGCGATTATATTACAGGCCTTACCATGGTTGGGGCGCTTGTGGTAGTATCATTGGTTACCCAGACAATTTTCGACTATCCAACTGGAGCACTTGGAGATTGGATTGGTCAAAGGTACGTGATATCATCAGCACTCTTCTGCTATTCAATTGCATTCTGGATCACTTCTCAGGTTACTCCCACAACTCCATTCCCTGTATTCATGACAATTTACTTTCTCATGGGATTTGGTTCAGCTCAAGAGAGTGGTGCGTTTCAAGCATGGTTTGACAACAATTACAAAGTAGCAATGCCCCATGATGAGGATCGTAAGCAGTACGGGGTTTTTTGGGGCCGCATAGGAATGGTGTGGCAGGTTTCATCTACGCTCGTTCTGATTCCAGGATCGTGGCTAGCATTAGTCTATGGCAGGCAGTGGGTCTTTCAGCTTCAGGCAGTAATGGCACTGATTCTGGCAATAGCCGCCCTCCGGCTAATCAGGGACCTCCCGGGTGTTCGAGATGAGTCTGAGCAAAAGCCATCCCTTCGAGAGTATGCCGGCATTCTGAAAGAAGGAGTAAGATTTCTTGGATCAAGTAGATTCGTTACCTTCATCATTTTCGGAGAAGTTGTCATGTGGAGTACGGGGCCAGTCTGGTGGAATCTTTTGCTGTTTCCATTATATTTCACGTACCTATTGTCAGATGTCGCAGTATCTTCATTCAGGACCTTGGTCTTCCTACCAGAAGCTGTGGCTCAAGAGAGGAGTGGAGTCTGGTCAAGGGGTTTTAAGCCAGAGAAATGGGTTCCTCGTTTCAGATTCATGCAATTTGGGGGATTTGTGTTCTATGTCCTCCTCATGATTATAACCTCCATCTTTCAACCTCCGTCCACCTCATCACAAGTCATTCCAGTTCTTGATTTCCCTATTGATTCACTTGTTCCGACCACACTGATCTTCCTTGTCTTTGTCTTTACTAGCGCAGTTGGAGGGTTTGCTCAGATTCTTACCCAACGAGTAATGATTGATGTAATCCCAAGCAGGATTCGAAACAGCATGTATTCTCTTCAGCCAACCCTCATCATGCTTGCATCAATTCCACTAATTGCATTCGTTGGGTGGTTGGTTCCAATCTTTGGATTTCCTCTTACATTCTCGATCTGTTCGCTTGTAACCCTAGTTGGAGCTCTGTTGGTTCGAAAGGCGTTCAGCTATCCAATACCTAGGATTAAGGAAGTGAAAATCGCACGGATAGAAGAAAGTGAGATTGAGGAGCTAGAGGTGACATAAACTACACCTGGAAAAAAGAGTGAAAAAAAAGGGCATAGATCAGCATCGAATGCTTTCTGTATTCGTTAATTGCCTGTTAATCATGTAGATTTGCAACCAATGTTCCAGCCAGCAACCTCCAAATATTAAGCAATGGTCCTTGAGGATTCTCTGCGGTTCTATAATGCTTAACATGGTAAACGCTGTCTTCGTCATATATTACCCAACCAGATGTAGTAATACTTTCAAAAGAAGCTCGGATTGCTGCATAGCCATCCATTTCATCTGGTAGATCAATGTTTACGGTAGCAAATTCGAGAGGGCTCGAATCGAGTCCAATCTCCATTTCAAGACCGCCCTCTGAAGGATCAACATTCTCGTCGAAATCTAATTCTAGATTTCCGGGCATTGTATAGGCAAATGCCCCACCACCCAAATTAGCCCCATTACTATATTCAATATCCGCAGTGACATTCTCTGAATAATCGCCGAAAAATATGATGCGATAAGGGTGTTTAGTTCCAAGAACAATATCCATACTCTTGACTCGTGTGGTTGAACCTATGTTATCACCTGCATTTATTCCAATCCCTGGAACTGATGCTGTATAATCTAAGTACTGAAAGTGAAGTGTTTGATTAACATCATAGAGTTCAACATCAATTCGATACATCAAATCTGTATTGTCTTCGAACTGCAGAGAGAGTTCGCAATCAACTAATCCATGGATGATTATGGATACATAATTCACACTAGTCAATTCGGATTGCGAAAAGACTCTCTCAAAGTGAAGATATTTTGTTGGTGCAGTGAAATTGATGACAACAAGAGTTCCAACACTGAGAATTCCAATGATCAATATCCCATATCCGATATTCCTCATCTTTCTGTCCATAATAACTCCCAAGCGTAGTAAAGAATAAACTCACTATTAAAATCAACAGGTCATGAATTCCAAAAAAAAGGAATTGGAGCTGGCAGATAGGTTTCAGCCAACTCTAATCATGCTTGCATCAGTTCCACTAATTGCACTGGTTGGGTGTCTGGTCCCAATCTTTGGATTTCCACTCATATTCTCCATATGTTCACTAGTAACCCTAGTTGGAGCTGTTCTGGTTCGAAAGGCTTTCAGCTATCCGATACCTAGGATTGAGGAAATCAAAGTCGCAAGAATTGAGGAAAGTGAGATTGAAGAACTAGAGGTTACATGAGTAGAGGTACTTCTAGACATTAGAATTTGACTCGGTCTTTCCGAGCTTCAAGGTCATTAGACTAGATTCTCATACATTACCTTGGTGGTTGGAAGCTGCTGAGATCCTACCTCTGCACGCCCTTTGTGTCCCCCCACGATTTCTCTCAACAGCGGACACCACCTAATGCTGGGATGCTTGACAGCAATGGAATGCATATCCAGCTCGGGAGGTATTTCGATAGGACAGCGAAGAAGGCTCCACGTCAGCCTTTGAGAAGATTCTTTAAGGGAGAGATACCTGAAAGTAATACGGCGAGGTGCTAGCAGGGCTATGGTATTAACTATCATCGATACCACACCCAATAGTCGTGCTGGCTTTCGCCGCATTACACACTCTTCTTTTTTGCTAAACCTATTATAGTCCACTTACTTTAGCGGACCGCCATCTGCAATATGCTTCATGGTAGCCAGAACTCTGATCACATCGCTAGCGCTGACAACTCCTACAACTGCATCAGCCTCCATGACGGGTAGGCACCGACAGCCCGTCTGGTTCATCAAGGCGATAGCTTGGCCTAAGTCTGCATCTGTCCCTATGGTGACCACCGGACTCGTCATAATCTCCTCTAGAAGAAGTGACCTGTAGGTTTTTTCAGAGAGAAGCTGTGCACCTATTACGTCTTTTCGAGTAACCAGGCCCACAAGAACGTCACCTCTCGTCACCATTAGGCTTCCAATGTCCTCTGCTGCCATAAGCTTGGCCGCTTCCACCACTGGCGTGTCGGTATCGGCGGTCACAATCACCTCTGTCATGAAGTCTCGGACTAGCATGCTTTTGCCTCCTGACGGTTTCCTATGCTTGTTGATTATATCTCAGAGCTCCCTTTCTCGGCTCTGCTTTTCTTAAGTAAGGCTTCTGCTAGGCGGGCAAACACATCATCAACTGCCGCACCTGTCTTTGCAGAAGTTTCGTAATAATCAGCTTGAAACCAATCCCTCAACATCAAACCTGGTTCAACAGGAACTATTCTCTTGTCCATAAGGTCGATTTTGTTTGCGCATATAACGACTACAGCATCAGGACAGGTCTCTCTAAAGGACTCAAACCAATTGTTCATAGCCATGAACGATTCAGGTCGAGTCACGTCATAGGCAATAATTGCACCTGAGGAACCCTTCATGAATTGTCTCCTCAATTCGCGGTACGTGGTCTGGCCTCCCATATCCCACACAATCAATCTGACGTTGCGTACCTCTCCATTCTCATCCTCAACAGGGACGTCCTTTGATGCGAATGTTGTGCCTATCGTTTGCTTGTAATCTTCATCAAAGGCATTCTCAGTGTACCTGCGAATTAATGACGTCTTTCCTACTGCAGCCTCTCCAAGTAACACTACTCTATACTTGAAACCCTCGCCAACGCTATCCTCCGCTGGCCCTGCCGTTGTTGAAGGACTCTCCGTCATTAATTGGTGCCCCTAGGTATGGTCTCACATACCTGCTGCCCAACTGTTTCTGCCGGTTCTTATATCTTTTCTGCGGGGAATTAGGAAGGGGCCACAAGAGGCCCCTTACCATTGACCATCCCGTGGAAGGAATATCTCGAATGCAAGTGTTGGAGTTCCAAGTTCGAGATTGGAGAGCACCTCTGGTGAAACCTCTCCAAAAAGACCTATTGGATTCCTGTCTAGAAGAATGTCTGCCGCCCTTCCCTTGATGAATGTGGGATCGCTCCTCTTCTTGAACGAGAACCTCTTGTCCAGTCCCATATTCCTCAGGAAGAATCCAATTTCTGTTGCCAAATCAGTTATGTTGACGGTTGTATTGGTCGCAAGCCCGCTGACTGAAGGAATCTGGAGGACTCGAGTTTCCATCATCTCATCCGGCACAACGATATCTCCAACTTCGAAGATCTTCTGTGGATATTCGGCATGCTGATTTTGGGCAGCAAAATCGAGCAAGATTGGCAGAAGCGAGTTCCTTAGAACGGAATAGTCGCGGCTCTTTGGATTGCCAGTCACGATTAGCGGACGGTTCCTGAGAACCTTTTCATTCATTAGGTCCGGAGAGCTAAGAATGTAGCTCAGGATTTCTTGGTAGCCAAGTCCAATCATTAGGTCTCTGGCCTTAATCTTCACTCCGGTGGCAGGCTTTGATTTTCCAGTGGTCATTGTCTGTGGCATTCCCGGTACAATCCTATCGAATCCATACCCTATGGCAATGTCTTCTATTACATCAACAGCATGGAGAACATCCATACGAAAGCTTGGGATTTTGACCTCTATCTGGTCTCCCCTAAGCTGCTTTCCACCATATCCTGTTCTTCCTAACGCTTCAACGACCTTCTTTCCATCCAGGTCCAGTCCTAGCAGTCGGTTTATCTCCTCCATAGTGATGGTCATCACGTCTGCTGTGAAGTCAGGGGTTTCTACCTCCGTTCCATCTGGATAGATCACAGTAATGGATTCGACCTTGCCTCCTCGCTCAGCCAATGATGTTGTCATTATGTTGAGTGCTTGGTCAACTGTTGGAAGATGTGTTCCAGTGACTTCAACGAATATGTTATTGGTTTCAGTTGTGATACGTCCCAAATCATTGCTATTAATCACAGGAGGAAGGCTCAGAACGTTCCCTTTGGCATCGTAGAGCAGAGGCCATTTCTTGAAGCCAGCAATGATTGAGCCAAACTCCACTCCCTTCTCATGATCTCGAAGGATGGCAGACATTCTCTGGTGATTATCGAACTCACACCAGATGAAACTCGTCCTGACAAGACACTGCCCCCCCTCATCGAGGAGATACTCGAGATCTTTGAGCGCAACGGAT
>JBHLND010000200.1:0-5464 GCA_048937485.1 Promethearchaeota archaeon | reverse complement strand
ACTGCAACAAATTTGATTTCCTCCTTTTCGCGGCTAGTATATGAGAGAAAGCTCCCTGTGGGTCCAGTGTCCTGTTCGGTATACACCCAGAGTGGCATCCCATATAGCTCGTAGTAGCCGTGATGCGAAATCAATGTTCCAAAGATGTGTTTCCCTTTATGTCTGAAGTAGAGCATACTAGCCATTCGATCTCTCTGAGAAGAAGATACAAGCATTCTAGCAAGATCGGTCAAGGTCTCGAGTTTGATGTTTACGGGTGACCGTAGGTTTGCCTCGCTCATTTTGCGCACCTAAGCGTGGTCGGCAATTTTGCCTTATAAGGCTAGGTGTGTATCACTCAGAAACATTGAGCCCTCCAATTTCCTCAGTAATTGCAGCTGCGTCTTTTCGACTTTCTGAGGTGACGACTAAGGATACGCATGACAGCAGTCCACTTGCACCGATGGATAATGCAGCACGAATATCACCCTTCTTCAAGAGAACAAAGGAGAAACCACCATCATCCTCTACTGAGTCAAAAGCCATGCCACTTGACAACAGGATATTAACTACATGCTCCAAGAACTCGTTAGGTTTTGTGTCGCTGCGTGATACTGCAACCGATTCGCGATGCTTGTTCTTAGGCCCAAAAAGAAATTCATGGGTTGGCTTTGAGTAGAGAACTTTTCGTGTCATTGCTTTCTCCAAAAGGCTCGGAGTGAGTACGCCGAACTCTCTGATATTCACTTCCAGACCTTCGACTGTGGCGGGCTCATAGGCTCCAGGGAGGGTTTCTTCAGGGGTCTGTAACTCCCAGAGCATGTCAGTTGATGCGCCTTCCTCTCGCGGCGAGGGTTCGTCTGTGATGTCAAAATCCTGCATCCTGGCATCGAAGTACCCCTCAATGTAGTCACGCATCCAGCTATCTAGAACCTTCCAGTCCTCCTTGCTTAACTTCAGGGGAGGGCGTGGAATGTCAGGCAAATCCTCTGGCAGCTCGCTTTCAGGCAACTCGTCGATTTTTAATTTGTCTTCGAATTCAACGGACATGCCCTCTGAGGGCGCAGCTGGTTCTTCTTCTGTTTCATCAGGAATCATAAGACGAACTGCTTCAAACAAGGCAGAGAGTCGATCTGTACCGCCATGCTGAGATATGCGCGGCCTGACTTGTATCATGAACCCCCGCTTGTTCTCTGTGCTCTGGTCAAATACCATTGCTACACCTCGGGGGAGACTGCTGATGAACACCTTATCACGGAACTTTGAGGGCATTACAGCAGGAGCTCTTTGGGACAGTGCTCTAATATCTGCTTCATGAGAGAGGGAATGAGAAAGAATGATATCAGCCTGAGATATAGCTTCATCTGCAACAGCAGAGGGCTGTTGGGTGCATAGTACCAAGGAACAACCGAATCTCCGGCCTAATTTGGCGTATCCCACAATTGCATCCTTAGCAGGAGTGCTTCCTGACTTTGGAACAAGTGTATGTGCTTCATCAATGATTAGCCAAGTTGGGGGAAGTTCTTCTCTGGCACTAGTACCCTCGTCAGTCCAAGCCATTCGGTAGGTGAGAACCTGTCTGCAGAGCATGTTCGTGAGAATTGCAAGCACTGTGTCAGCTTCCGATCCCAAAGGTGCAACATCAATAATTGTGATTTGCCCGGCCACGGCGAGGTCCTGGGCGCTTGTTCCTCCTGGATGAAAGACTCCCAGACGTTCAGCCCGTTTTAGCCGCTGAATCATAGCTGTTCGTGTTGCATTCTGATACAAATCTAGGATAGCGGGGTTTGACTCTATGCATTCGATCATGTCTTTGATGCTGAAATCACGCTTGAGTGGAACCTTATCTCCGCTTTCTCGGACGTACCCCTTTCTAAGGCTCTCAAGGGTCTCCCCTATGAGATTGTCCATGGCAGTACTTAGCTGACCACCCTTCTCAAGCACATATGCCCAATCAGCGCCTGTGAGCTCCCGAGGCGAAATGGCAAGTGGGAATAACCTTGCTCGCTGCTTGACTTCATCAGGCAACCCTGCATAGGTTCTTCGCGGGATGTATACCGATACTGGAAAGCCTTCTGCCTCTAGTCCCCATTTCTCCAGCAAGTCAGCTTGATCACTATTTGGCTCAACGCTCTGGCGGAATACATCAACTGTATCAATCACTACGGCTGCAACTTCAATCTCGCGGCGCTCCATGGCCCGGGCGAGCTCTTCCGCGAGGATGCCTAGTGTGTAGCTCTTTCCAGACCCTCTTTTTCCGGCAACAAACAGTACATGTGGACTAATCAAGTCCAGGTGAACTGGCATTCCGAGAAGAGACTCTAGAATGTCATCCGCGGATTCGGTCACGGCTCCAATCATTCCGAGGCCAGCCTTTCGGTATTTTCTGTGAAAAGAATCTGACCGACCAAGAACAACTCCAGTGTTGAGATCCACAAGGAGATCTATTGGTTCTCCGACTCGGGGGTGATATGGCAGTGCGGCCTTGGATATCAGGTCAACGGGTTTGTCGATACTAATCGGCGTGTCATCTGTTGGTGGATCAGGCCCTTCAGTGTGGTGGTGTTCGTCCAAGAGACTCCCTCAGGATAAGCCCCAGATAAACGGAATTAAGGTTTGTGCGTCAACGCGCGGATTCGTCCACCGTAGCACGCAACACTCAAAACCTATCCAATACTGATTCCAGCCTATGAAGGACCAGATTCAGGCCGGTGATTTCGTCTACATTCACCTTGATGCAAAAAGGAATTGGATAAGAAAGGTAACGCCTGGAGAGTCATTCCACTCGAATAAGGGGATTATTCAATTCGATGACATCATTGGAAAACCCTTTGGTCATCGAGTTGAGAGTCACTCAGGAACTATCTTTCAAATCCACAGACCCAGTCAGACAGACATTCAGATATCTATGGGGAGAAACACTCAGATTGTTTACCCTAAGGATGCGGGCACAATTCTGATTGAGGCGGGGATTGTTGCTGGTTCACGCGTGGTTGAGTCGGGAACTGGATCCGGGGCTCTTACTGGAATCCTAGCCAGGGCAGTCGGTTCCCAAGGTAATGTTTACACGTACGAAGTACGAGAGGATATGTACAACGGTGCAAAAAAGAACCTGGAGAAATATGGTTTACTAGAGAATGTAACAATGCACAACAAGGATATTCTTCAAGGGATTGAGGAGGAGGACATAGACGCCATTGTTCTTGACTTTGCGACTCCATGGGAGTTGGTTGATGAAGCTCACCGTGTGTTAAGACCAAGTCATATACTAGCAAGCTACAGTCCAACAATTGAGCAATCCATGAAGACTTGCAAGGCATTGGGAGAAACTGGGAAATGGGGCATGATTCGAACCTACGAGGTTCTACAGCGAGAGATTATGGTAAGAGAGGGAAAGACTAGGCCTACAACTTGGATGGTAGCACACACAGGCTACATGACATTCGCTCGAACGATGTCAGAGGCGTAGGAAACGCCCAGACTAAAGCTTTATAACAAAACAAATAAACTGTTGAATGTCGACTGTTGTTGTCGATTATTGACGGTTATTGACGGTTGCTGCTATGTCCTATCGCCACAAGAAATCCGCATATACGAAGAGCCCCGAGGAGATTCTGGGGAATATTCTAAGACTGGGATTGATTTCGTACGAGTTCTTCGGCCCTCCTGAAATTGAGGAGGAGATTGTATCAACAGAGAAGTCCATTCCGAGGGATTCGCCCAATGTGCTTCCAGAAGATACGGAAGATATCTTCGATGATGAAACAGAGGTCCTTGTCTTACCCCCCTTACCAAATTCAGAACTCGAACGGGGAAAGAAATACGTTCCAGTCCAAGAACTCCAATTCGAGGTCAGTGAGGTCCAAGAAGCTTTCGAGAAAAAGAAGAAACGACGGGCCTATCTTGAATTCAGAGTTGACTACGGGAAGGTGTAGGTGAGGAAGGATGTCTGAAAAATATAATATTAAAGAACTACGAAATGAAATCAGGGAGCTACGAGAAACCGTTTCGAACCTTCGTCGAACAGTTGGCGAACTAAATTTGCGCCTGGATCAGACAGAAGTTGCTCAGAAGCAGCCAACAATGGCGGGGGTTTACAAAGTAATTTCCGACCGAGAAGCTCTCATTGAAGGAAACATCAGCTGGAATCGGCTGGTACGACTCCTGAAAGATGCCGATGACGGTCTGACTGCCTCGGAAGCTGCATCTAGGTGGGGGAGATCCCGTTCAAGGACAAGCGAAGTTCTGAATAGACTGGCAGATGAAGGACACATAGAGAAATACAGAGATGGGCGGCGCATTAGATTTCGAAGCCGTCACAGGTAGATATGTAAGCGCGCACCAACAGTGCGGAATTCGCACCCTAGGTAGTCTTAAGTAGAGCGGACTGCATTTAGCTCCTATATAGCGATTTGAAGAGGATGCGCGTTGATTAATACCGTGCCTGACAAAGAAGAGGACGACTTCGATGATATTGAAGTGTACACAAGCAAGTTGTACGACCTCAATATTCAAGCTCAGGATGCGGTAAGAGACTTCGCGCTTCATGATATCGACGATATGGATGGATTAGAAAAGAAACGAATTGCTATGCATGATGCCTACACCGAGCTTTATGACAATGTGGCTGCCTTCAGTGAAGAGATCAGTGGCGAGGAATTTGACATTCACTATCTTAGAGAGAGACTTCCTCAGGCAGAAGGTGAGGCAAAAGAGCAAATCGAGGCCGCGCTAAACGAGTTGGTTGCCAAGGTGCAGCAGAATCTTGCAGATGTTTGGATGGCTCGTGTTCTAGCATGGCTTCATCAAGCAGCAGCCGCTAGTGGTCCGTTTGCTGAAGATGATCATGAGGACAAGCTGAAGAGTGCATCAAGTCATCTTGCGGTAGTTTACACGATGCTGGAGAAGCAATTCACTGCAATGCCTCAAAAAGTAGATGGAACTCAGAAACTTCGAGGTGTAGCATTGGGGGAGAAGGCCTACCAACTGATGAAGGAGAGCCGGGACGAGAAGGACAAAGACCTTGCTGAACTAGTGGGCAACAACAAGAATGCGGAAGCAGAATTCTATGATGAGTTTCTGAATGAGCTAATTGGAGAAGAGAGCAGGTTTAGACAGGCATTCAATCCATTTGATGAGCTAGTCTGGAGGGATATTCTAAGCTCGTTCATCTTTGAGCAATCCACAGATCTCTATACTGAATCAATTCCGTATTTCATGAAAAAGAAAAAAGAGAACAAGCAAAAGATTGCCACAATTAAAGCTTGGAAGCAGAACACTGCAGGTCTAAGCGAGGTATACCTTGCGATGACCTTCAATGACATTGCAGATGCGCAGATGCGCGCTGGAAACCTTGAGGACGCATCAAAGCTCTATATGATATCTTCCGACGCCTTTGGAAGAGCTGAGAAGTGTTTCAGGAACTCACTCCAGCTACAAGGTAATGCTGCTCAATCTGCGAATGACAAGGATCACAAAAGGGCGC